>DATHSU010000445.1:0-6476 GCA_035463895.1 Ignavibacteriaceae bacterium
TTGCAAGTGCAAGTGAAGTTTCAAGAAAAGTTGTACAGTCAAGTCCTTTTAAATTTATTACAAGTTGTTCCGATCCATCCTGTTCAAGAGTGTGTGCTACGTATTCTGTGCCAATAAAACTTTTACCAATCTCAACTATTATTTCATTCAGTGGTTTTTCTGATAAGTTTTTATCTACAGCTAATTCAAATTTTGAGTTACATATCTCAATATCTTTTTCTGAAAATATTTGAGCAGAATTAAACTGAGCGATAAATACGACTAAAAAAAGTATTTTAATTTTTCGACCCCGAAACAAGTTCGGGGAAGGCTTTTTGAATTTTGACATTTGACTTTTGACCTTAAATAATATCCTCATCAACTGTTTCAATTGCAGAGTAATCAGCAATTTGTCTGGCGTGAGCAAGGTTTTCAAATCTTGCATAATCTTTTAGGAAAGCTAAACGAACATCGCCTGTAGGTCCGTTACGCTGTTTACCAACAATTATTTCTGCTACTCCTTCCGTAGAGCCTTCATCGGGAAATTGCTTTATTCCGTACATTTCAGGACGATTAAGAAATACAACCACATCGGCATCCTGTTCAATTGATCCGGATTCACGAAGATCTGATAATTGCGGGCGTTTATCCGTTCTTGTTTCAACAGCACGATTTAACTGAGCAAGTGCGATTACAGGAATGTTTAATTCCTTAGCAAGTGCTTTTAACGATCTTGAAATATGCGATATCTCTCTTTCACGGCTTTCGGCTTTTGCCGGTCCCTGCATTAACTGCAGATAATCTATTATTATCATACCAATTTGTTTTTCAGCCTTAAGTCTTCTTGCTTTAGCACGAATTTCAAGAACCGTTTGCGCTGGTGAATCATCAACAAAAATTGGTGCATTTATCAGTTTGTGAGCATTCTTACTAAGCTTAACTCCTTCTTCGTGTGGTAGCTTTCCTGTTCTTACTAAGTGAGCATTAAGTCTTCCTTCTGCACAAAGCAAACGGATGATCAATTGCATTGTTGACATTTCAAGACTGAAGATACCAACAGGTACATTATGATCAACAGCAGCATTACGGGCAAGTGTTAAGGCGAATGCAGTTTTTCCCATAGATGGCCTGGCTGCAACTATTATCAAATCGGATTTTTGAAATCCGCCGAGTATTTCATCAAGTTCATAAAAGCCTGTTGGAACGGAAAACTTTCTGTGTGTTTGTGAGTGAATGGCTTCTATGTACTCAAGAGCATCACGTACAGCACGATCCATTCCCTGGAATGATTTCTGAAGGTGTGCTTCGGTTATTTCAAATATTTTTCTTTCTGCATCATCAAGAATATCAAAAGCATCGCTTGAACCATCATAAGCGGCACGGGCAATTTCGTGCGAGCTGGTTATTAATCCGCGTAATATTTGTTTTTCCAGTATTATTCTTGCGTGAAATTCAACGTTTGCAGCAGAAGAAATGTTTTGTGAAAGCTGACTAAGATAAGCCGCTCCGCCAATTTCATCAATCTGATTTCTTTTTTTCAGTTCTTCATAAACGGTAACAGTATCGATCGCCTCGCCGGATTCGAATAATGAGAGCATTGATTCGAATATCAACTGGTGGGCTTTCATATAGAATGCTTCCGATTTGAGCAGCTCAATTGCCTTAGGCACGGCTTCTTTTTCTATGAGCATTGCACCAAGTACAGCGGCTTCAATTTCGGGTGCGGATGGCGGTTTTACATCTGCCGGTATAACTTTGTTAACGTTGTTCTCTGTTGTTTTTCTTGTTTTAGCCATAACAGTTTTTTAGACAAAATACCCCGAGCGAGTCGGGGTGTAAAAGTAGCTCAGATTTTTTAATTTTTCAATTATAAATTGCTAATCTTTTTACTGATTATCAAATACATTCTATTTATTCTATTGAAAACTTCTTTCACATCTGATCATACAATTTTCTGAACTTCTGCACATCTTCCCAGCAATCGCTTTTCCAATTAGGATTTCTTAATAATGCTGCCGGATGAAATGTAACCATAACACTAATTCCCTCGTATTCAAAAACTTTACCGCGCAAATTTCCTAAGGATTCTTTCCTTTTAAGTAAACCTTTTGCCGCTGTTAATCCGAGACACAGAATTAGCTTTGGCTTAATAAGCTCAATCTGCTTTTTAAGATATGGGATACACGTTTCCATTTCTTCAGGAAGCGGCGTGCGATTTCCGGGCGGGCGGCATTTAACTATATTGGCAATATAAACTTCATCTCGTTCAAACTTAATAGCTTTTAAAATATCCGTTAGAAGCTTTCCAGCTCTTCCTACAAAAGGCAAACCCTGGGCATCCTCATCAGCACCGGGACCTTCACCAATAACCATTACATCAGCATTTGGGTTACCGCTGCCAAATACAAACTTATTTCTGTTTTTATGAAGAACGCATTTTGTACAATCACAAATTAATTTATTTAATTCGTCAAGCGAGCTGACTGATTGCCAGGATTCCACTGAATCCTGAAATAATTGCTGTTTTTCTATAGCTGGTTCCTTAACAAGGATTTTTTCTGCACCTGTTTTTTTTTCAGGATAGCTTTTAGGGGAAGTTTTAGCAAGACTATCTTTCGGCTCAAAAAGATCATCACCAAAAATTTCCTGCTGATCTTTTAAGACACGGACTATTTTATCTTTCGGGACTTTCGTCATTGCCTTTTCCAGGTTATTATAAAAAAAGAAAAGCGGAAGCAATAAAAGTCATCACTTCCGCACAAAACAAGAGAACTATTTTCTGTTATTGTTTGTATTCAAACTCAGTCTTACCTTCAAGCAATTCATTTAAGGCCTGAAGATGTGGTTTGTTCCTTTTTTCCAATTCGAGAGCTATTTTAAGCTGAGCCGGATTGGTAATATCTTCTGTTTCTTCATCAGCAGTGGTTTCCGGAATTGTATTTAACAAAGCATTGAATTCAATTTTGTTCTCATCGTTTATCTGACGCGCTCTTTTGGAAGAAACAATAATTGCTTCATAAACATTTGAAGCTCTTTTATCAATTTCCCTCAAATCAACTGGTGTTATATGCATGATTTTTACTCCTTAATTATTTTACTTATTAAACTTAAAACTTCACTTATGGCTTTTTCAAGTACTTTATTTTCCACTACATAGTCGAATTTTTCTTTCAATTCCAATTCCATTTTTGCACGGTCGATACGTTTCTGAAAATCTTCCGTACTTTCTGTGTTCCTGTTTCTTAATCTTATTACCAGTTCATCCAGTGAAGGGGGATCTATAAAAATTAAATGGGATTCAGGATAAATCTTTTTAAGTGATAATGCGCCTTTTACATCGACTTCAAGAACAATAGATTTTCCTTTTTCAACATTATCAGTTATAAAGCTTTTGAAAGTACCGTAATAATAATCGTAAAATCTTTCCCATTCTACAAAGTCATTATTTCCTATATGTTTTTTAAACTCATCTTCTGAAATAAAATAGTATTCAAAACCGTGTTTTTCGTTTCTACGTTTCGGTCTGGTAGTTGCCGAAACAGAAAAAACAAATTCAGGAAACTCGTTTAATATTCTTTTAACAATAGTTGTTTTGCCGCCGCCGCTTGGTGAAGATACGGCAATGATTTTTCCTTTTTTGCCCAATGCTATTCAATATTTTGTATCTGTTCACGCATGCGTTCAATCTCCTCTTTTATATGCACACTGCAATGCGTGATTGAAGTTGATAATGTTTTGGATGATATTGTATTTGCCTCCCGGTTCATTTCCTGGCATAAGAAATTTAATTTTCTACCGGGATCATCTTCTTTGTTCAAACTGTTAAGAAACATTTTAATATGACTTCTTAATCTTACACATTCTTCCGTAATATCAGATCGTTCAGCCAGAATTGCAAGCTCAAGCTCAAGTCTATCATTGAAATTTGAAGAATCTTCTATCAGGGCATTTACTTTTTCTTTATACCTAATAAAATTTTCATTAACACTTGCGCCGGTTTCCTTTTCAATAAGGTCAAGTTTCTTCTCAATGTTCTTTAGTCTTTTCTTTAAATCTTTTGATAGTTCAGTCCCCTCTTTGCTTTTCATTTCAAGCAGATTTTCAAGAGCGGTTGATAAAGTTTTTTTTACTGCATCAAATTCATCATCGGATAACTCAACAGCACCGGTAAGAAATAATTCTCTGCTCATAAGCAGATGCTCAAGCTTTATTTTATCAGAAAGCCTAGCAGATTTTTTTACCTGCTTTATAAGTGCAAGATAATTTTTCAGTTTAACTTCATCGAAGAGCACAGCATCATCAATAACACCGTTTCTTTTCATTTGAATGTTAACACTCAACTTTCCCCTTTTTATTTTAGTTTTGATCAGATCACGCAATTCATATTCTTTGCTCATTAAAGAAGATGGAAGTTTCAGGTAAACCTCAAGGTAGCGGCTGTTAACGGATTTCACATCAACATCAATAAACCAGTTGCCAAAATCAGAACTGCCCTTGCCGTAGCCTGTCATGCTAAAAATCATATGGTATCCTGTAAAAAGAGATGCAAAAATAACTAATTATAGCCTTGGAACAAAGAAAAAGAAGATATTAAAATATTAGAAAGCCTCACCTATTCCGAAGTGAATTTCAAGATGTGAGAAGAATTTTTTACCAAAAATCATTTTCTGGTCTTCCGGATCATAAAATTTTACACCAAAATCAAGCCTGAAGGGTGCGATAGGGGTGTATACTCTGAACCCAAAACCGGTTGCAACTGCTATTTCAGAAATCAAAATGTTCTTGTAACCGTTCCAGGTATTTCCATAATCTGTAAATAATGCTAATCCAAATGATTCCGATACTTTCTGTCTCAATTCAAAAGATCCTTCAAGAAGAAAAGTACCGCCACGAATCTGATTCTGCGGTGTAATTCCAAAATATTCTACTTGTTCTTTTGGAACCAATTCTCTTGCTCGCCAACCTCTGACAGAGTTGCTTCCGCCTGCGAAAAATGTTTTTGTCGGAGGTATTAATGCATATTCACCGGATAAAGTTTGAATATATCCGGATCTCAACTTAACTGCGAATACAGACGACTTATTATCTGTTAAACCGAGATAATAAGCCATAGATGCTTGTACCCTGTAAAAGTAATTTGTGCCGGATGAGTCGCCACTTTCAACTCCTGTCAGTATCAATCTTGTTTTCGACTGCGCGATTTCCGGATTAAGGTACAAACTGTACCCTTTAGCAGGGAAAAACAGATCGTCTGTTTTTGTAGAAGCTAATTCAACACCTAAACCGGGTGTGGTGCTACTAATATTTACAGAAAGATCAAGATCAGGCTGATCGAAAGTATAATCTGTAAAATCGATATTTAAGGAAGGTCTCAATAACGTTATAAAAGTATAGCCGGGCATTTCAAAATCAAATTTCTGGCTTGCGCCAAACTCAACACCTGTTTGATTAATTATAGTTAAACCTCTGTAATAAGTTTCTGTTGTAGATAGAATTGGTCTTCCGAATAAAAAAGGTTGTTCAACTCTTATCACCGCTTCTACATCTCCCTGGAAAGATTCGTCCCTGTTCTCTGATTTTTTAAATATATTGCTGATGTTAAAATTCGGCAGATCAATGATTCTTGTGGAAAGTGATAGTGTTAATTTTCTTGCATCACCTAAGAAATTTTTGCGTATGTAATCTATACCCAGACCTGTATTAAATGAATTGTTTTGATTGTCTGCTTTTATTTCAGGGGAGATTTCATTTAATGTTCCGATTCTGGCTTTTATTAATAATGGTACCCTGCTGGATAGAGCTTCAGATAATATAGGGTCAATATCCAATGCTGTGAATAAACCGGTTCTGAATAATCTGAACTGACTTCTGTCAATTTGATGCTGACTATATAGTTGATCTTTTCTAAGATCAGCAATTTCTTCAATAAGGTCATTGGAAATTTCATTTGCCCCAATACCGTCCTTATCTATTCTTATTTCGCTAATTGTGTATAAGTCCTGCAAAGTGAAATACACTTCAACATTGGCTCTTTGCAAAAGAGTGTCCATCATAATTATAGTGCTGTCATAGTCTCCAAACAAATACCCATGGTCTGCAAGATATTTTATTATATGGTCGATACTGTTCTGAACTTCCTGCTGAGAATATCTCTTAGTAGAGTCTATACCATTGGTTTTGGAAATCATATCGTTATAAAGCCATTCCGGCATGTCATCAAATCCATTAAGATTATATGATCCGAATCTGGCTGATTTCCCTTCATCAATATTATACAGAAGCGTTATGTACTTATTAGCCGAATCCACTTCGATCTCATTTGTTACCTGAGTAAGGAAAAATCCGTGTGCAGTATAAAAAGAAACAATAGCGGATTTATCAATTCTAACTTTAGAAGTGTCAAAATATACAGGCTCTTCTCCGAAGTTTGTAAAAGAATTTAAGAATTTCCAGAACCACCAGGGAGTTTCCTGACTGGCTAGAATTGATTTTAAGTC
>DATHSU010000446.1:0-10957 GCA_035463895.1 Ignavibacteriaceae bacterium
AGCTCTTTAATTTTATTAATCATTATTACTCCATTGTTTTAAGTTTTTATAGATTTTGTTTTCCGGGTTTAGCAGGTATTTAGAAGTTCTAAAACACTAAAATCAGATATTCAAAGATACTTTAAGCTAGACTGCTATTCAATGTAAGAATATTAAATAATCATTGATTTTTGCTTTAGCAGCCAAAATGATTTGTATTATGAATTTAACAATCCCTGATTTCGTCAACATTATTAGCTAAAAATAATGTAATAAGGTTTTGCCTTTTTTTTGACGCTATTACAGAGGTTTAATGCAGAAAAATAACACCTGGAAAACTTTAGTAACATTAGAAGCCTCCCTTTCCCAAAACCTTATTTTCTTATCAATACTAAAGAAGATTAACTGGAACATAAATTTTTAAGAAGTATTCTGTTAAAAAAATAGATAAATTAGCTTGAAGAGTTTATTAGTGAAACTGTTTCTCTGACTTTGAATTTGGGAAGCTTATTGTTTTTGAATATGATTAAATATCTTTTCTGCGTGATCTCTGGAATTTTCTATGAACCACTTATTTGTTTCCATTCCTCCGCAAACTACTCCTGCAAGGTATAATCCATCTATGTTTGTTTCAAAAGTCTCGGGATTAAATTTTGGAACCCGGATCTCGTCACCTGAAACGTCAATCCCGATCTTTGAAAGAAATTGGTAATCCGGCTGATAGCCTGTCATCGCAAAAACAAAATCGTTTTTGATTGTCATCATACCAAATGGTGTTAATACGTCTATTTCAGTTTCTCTAATTTCTTTCACTTCAGAATTGAACAACGCTTTAATAGATCCTTCCTTTATCCTATTTTCAATATCGGGCTTTACCCAGTATTTAACACTTTCTTTAAGAGATGATTCGCGAACAATCATAGTAACCTTGCTTTTTCTTCTGAAGGTTTCGAGAGCAACATCAACTGCTGAATTTCCTCCGCCAATAACTGCTAAATTAAGATATGAATAAGGATGAGCTTCGGTAAAGTAATGCATTACCTTTGGCAAATCTTCTCCGGATATATTTAGTTTGCTTGGATAATCGTAAAATCCGGTTGATACAATTACATGCTTTGCTAAATATTGACTTTTAGATGTCTGAATAATGAACTGGTTTTCTTTTCTGATTATATCTGTTACTGTTTCATAAGTATGAATGTTAAGATTCCAGGAATCTGCAACTCTTCTGTAATATTCAAGCGCTTCTCTTCTTGTTGGTTTATCTCCGTGTGATACGAAAGGAATATTTCCAATTTCCAAACGATCTGATGTTGAAAAGAAAGTCATATTAGTCGGATAGTGGAATAGGGAATTAACCAGGCAGCCTTTCTCAATTATTAAATGAGATATGTTTCGTTTAACAGCTTCAATTCCGCAGGTTAATCCAATAGGACCGGCTCCAACTATTAATACATCAAACTTATTCATAAAGATTTGTTTCGATTGTGTTTGTAAATTTAAGGAAAGAAAGAGAAACCGGTACTGAAAAAATTACAGCACACATTATTCAGTAAGATCTGAATTAATAAAAAAGCGGCACCATTTAATGCCGCCCTTAACACAAAATTATGTTGTACTATTTTCGGATAATTTCAATCAGTGCACTTGCAACAGTTCTGTCTCTGTCGTCAAGAAGAAATACACGATAAAAGCCAGGTTCTTCAAATTTTAGATCACTCTCATCATTCTTTGCAAAGAAAACATAAGCCATATCAGGCTCAACCGTGTAATCAAATTTTTTGTAATACTCAAATTTACCATTTCTTTCATTGTACTTGTCGAACTGTATGGAGACGTCATCAAGCTCCAGTGCATAGTCGCATTTAACCATAACCGTTAGATATCCGGTGGTAAATCTGTCGCTTACACCGACTTCACCGTTTCTTCCGTATTTTTCACAGAAATACAGTACCGGCTCTGCCTGTGCCAAAGCTGATGAACTTAATAGAAAAAAAACACCAAAAAGAAGAAAGAAGAAAACTATTTTTGTCGTGTTCATAAGTGAACTCCTTATTAGTTAATGATCAATGTTTTTAGTAAGCTTCAAAATATTATGCCAGGAAAATTTATATGGTTATCACACGCACAGTATATTTTCGATTCAATTAACCGGAAAAACTCGGTTATAAGTGCTCAATCTTTTAACCTAATTAAAATTGCATTATTTTTTATATATAAATCAATAGCTTATAAAAAAATATTACCGGTAAACGTGTAATATTTTTTATCTTGCATTTTCCGTATTGAACGATTTTCGATGGAAAACTTAATAGTTAATTATAAAGTAAATACTAACATTTGTTCCTGGTGCGGACAAATTTCACAGGTTATCTGGGTTCATGGACATGGCCAATGCTCAAATTGCGGATATAACATAGATGAGTGCTGCCGCGGCGAATCCAGTGAAAACAACATTCAACCCGAAAGTGAAAACAAGGAGAATTCTTGAAAGTAAAACATTTATGCTTCGATCTTGATGGTACTCTTGTCGATTCAAGCGAAACAATTTATAAATCTACAATTGCAACTTTAGAACAACTGGGTATAAGCTATAATTTCCGTAAAGATGATCTTGACAAAAGAATAGGACAACACTTTGTTGATATCTTTAATGAGTTCAATGTTCAGGTTACAGATTTTGAAGAATTTATTAAACTTTACAAATCACTTTACTTTGATTTCATAGAGGATTCAATTCTTTACCCCGGAGTTTTTGAAACAATAGAGCATCTCAAAAAAAATGATTTTAAAATTTCATTGCTGACAACCAAGGCACAGGATCAGGCTGATTTGATTATCGATCATTTTTCTCTTCGTCCTTATTTTGATTTTGTAATGGGAAGAGTAAACAGTATTCCGCATAAACCTGCACCCGAACCACTACTGATGATATGTGAAAAACTTAAAGTGTTACCGGGTGAAACTATAATGATTGGTGATACCGAGCTTGATATTCAGTGCGGTAAAAATGCAGGAACCAGGACCTGCGGAGTTAGTTATGGCTACAGAACAATAAGGCAGCTTGAAGATAATGATCCCGATTTTATCATCGATTCAATTATTGAATTGAAAGAAATGATAAGCAATGGGAAATTATTTTAAAAGTATCATCTTTTTCGTTTGACTGAAATCACCTGCTTGTAATCTATAGTAATAAACACCGCTTGGAAGTTGAGGCGCCTCAAAATTAACATTATAAATGCCGGCTGATTTGAACCCATCAACCAGTGTAGTTATTTCATTTCCAAGGACGTCAAAGACCTTTAATGTTGTATGCCAACCTGCCTGTCCGGCAGGCAGGCTACCGACTGGCGACTGCCAACTGATACTAGTACTTGGGTTAAACGGATTCGGATAATTCTGATATAGTTCAAAGTCACTGACAAAAAAGTTTTGATCGTGATCAGCAAAAGATGGCTGGGCAGGGAAGAAGTACTCCAGCATATTATCCAAAGTTGCCCGCCACAAACCCCAGCTGTGTCCTTCAGGCCGTTCAAGCCAATCGAGCTCATAATTATTAGCAATTAAAAAATCTCTGAATAATCTCATGTTAGTAAACAAACTTTCATATGTTCCCCATATTGAACTCCATTTAATATCTTTTACCGGACCGATGGTAATTAAGTTATATGCTTCATAATTGTTCGGCCAGAAGGCTGCTGAATGAAGTCCGCACAATCCAAACACTTCGGGATGATTATAACTAATGAGTGCGGAAATATTTCCGCCGAAAGAATCACCAAGTACTAATCTTTGTTTACCATCTTTTTTAGTTTTAAATAATGAATCGATATAAGGAACGAGTTCATCAACAAAAAACAGTCTGTACTGATTTCTTTTTGAACCGGCATATTCATCATTACGATTATTTGGTCTTACAAATACTCCGATTACAGGCTCTATCTTACCGCTGTCAATTAGATTGTCGAGAACATTCACTGCTCGGCCAAGACTTATATATTCACTTCCATCCTGAAAATAAACTGTCGGGTAAGTGATTGAAGACAGAGAATCATAACCCGGAGGCAGGTAAATATTCAACTGGTAATTTGTGCTGACATTAATGCTGAATATATTCCTCGTTATTATTGTTCCATGCGGGATGTTCGGATAATATTCTATTTCCCAGGGCTGAACATAATCGGGCATTGACAGTTCGGAATTCGGCCCAAAACCTCCTGCACAGGTATTTGGATTTCCCGGATCAAGAATCCAGTTAGTACCATTTAATATTAATTTGTAGTCAAGTCTTGCATCCATTTCAAAATTATTCGAGCGGTACCAGAAATTCGTTCCGCTTAATTTAATCATTGACCAGCTTGTTGCACTCCAGCCGTTAAAATCACCGGCAACAGTAGCGGTATTAATATTTCCACGGTATATAAAATTTGCTGTTGAATCCTCAATAAACGGAATTCCCTGAGTTCCGGCGTAATTCATAAAACTATCCACAGCCGCAGCTTTATCAGAAGAGTCTGATAATGAATTTACGTAGTTGATAAACTGCTGAAACTGACTTTGGGCAGGAATTGATGATGTTAAGGAAAAGATAAAAGCAAGAATAATTCTTTTCATAAAGTTTCCATATTTTCGAAACGAAGATACTGAAACATTCTATTGAATTAAACTGACTGATAAATATCAATTCATAAGATTTGATTCAGATGAATTTCAATAATAGATTTGTCCATCAATCATATAGCATTAATCAATAATGAATATCTGCCATTTAAATGAATTTAAAATTTATTAAAGGTCACATTTTTCTTTTTCTTATCCTGATTGGTTTTGATAGTATTCCTCAATCCCTTGATATTCAATTCACTAATGTCGGTATTGAAGACGGACTCTCGAATTCGACAGTGTATTCAATTATCCAAGATAAAAAAGGTTTCATGTGGTTCGGTACGCAAAACGGATTGAATAAATATAACGGATATAACTTTACAGTTTTTAAAAATATTCCTTTCGATTCAACATCTTTAACTGATAACTGGGTACTTGCACTGCTTGAAGACTCAAAAGGCAATATCTGGGTTGGTACTCATAGCGGCGGAGTAAGTATGTATGACCGCAATCTTGGTCATTTTATTAATTATGTAAATGATCCGGAAGATACTAACTCGCTGGTAAATAACAGGGTATGGTCAATCCGTGAAGATAAATACGGCTATATCTGGATAGGCACTTCTTCGGGACTGGATAAATTAAATGTTAATACCGGAGAAATAACTCATTACCTGAGCGGTGAAATTATTTCAAGACTTAATAATGCTGTTAATTCCATTTATTTTGATAAGAACGGCATTGTTTGGGTAGCTACCTGGGGTTCGGGATTATTCAAATTAAATTCAGATGGTGAAATAATTGCCAATTATCTGTTTGATGATCACCCCGATAAAAACATTAAAGCATCAAACAAAATAAAAGTTATTTATGAAGATAAGGACGAAATTCTTTGGCTTGGTACTAACCAGGAAGGGTTAATAAGGTTTGATAAAAAGGACGATAGCTATAAATATTTTGTTAACAATCCTTCTGATCCAAATTCACTCAGTTTTAATTCAATTCTTTCCATTATCGAAGACAAAAAAGGAACTCTCTGGATAGGAACTCACAACGGAGGATTAAACAGGTTCAACAGGAAAGATGAAAAATTTTTCAGCTACCAGAATGATGTTAATGATCCTTACAGTTTAAGCAATGACTGGGTACCTGCATTATGCGAAGACAGGGGCGGCACTATTTGGATCGGTTCTGACAGAGGCGTTGACAAATTTATGCCAGATAAACTTGTATTCAAAAATCTTAAACATATCGATAAAGAGCCAAACAGCCTTTCGTCAAACGATGTTCATGCAGTATATGAAGATTCTGAAGGAATGATCTGGGTCGGTACATGGAGAGGCGGACTTAACAGATACGATCCTGTAAAAAATCAGATTAAAAAATTCTTTAATGATCCAAAGGATAATTCTTCGCTTCCAAATGATATTGTTCTTGTAATAATGGAGGACAGACAAAACAATTTATGGATCGGTACATACAATGGTCTTGCCAGGTTTGACAGGAAAACCAAAAAATTTAAAGTATTCAGACAGGATCCCGATGATGATGAGTCAATCGGATATAATAATATCTCGGCACTATGTGAAGACAGTTACGGATATCTTTGGGTTGGAACATGGGGCGGAGGTGTGCAGAGAATGGATTTGAAGACCGGTAAGTTCAAAAGATATTATTATGACGTACATAAATCTAACGGACTTACAGATATGATCGTAACATATATCTTCGAGGACAGTAAACGGAATCTCTATTTCGGTACTGCTGCAGGAGGACTGAATATATATTCGCGTGAGGACGACAAGTTTCAAAGCATTCAGTTTGATGCTGTTGATAAGACATCAATAAGCAGTAATAACATTTCCTGCATCGTAGAAGATAAAGACGGTTATATCTGGATCGGTACGCTCAATGGTGGACTAAATATGTTTAATCCACAAACAAAGGAATTTATTCATTATACGGTTGCAAACGGTCTGCCGGAAGATGCAGTTATGTCCATCCGGATTGATAATGACGGCTACTTATGGATAAGTCTTGTTAAGGGAATATCCCGCTTCAATCCTACTACAAAACAATTCACAAATTATGACTATAAAGATGGTTTGGGAAACAAAGAGTTTATTTCAACATCAGCTATCGGAATGGATGGAAAGTTATTGTTCGGTGGTAAGAACGGAGTAACATATTTTTATCCCACCCATGTCATTCAACCAGTGGTAAAACCAAATTTAACAATTGTAAACTTTAGTGTATTCAACCAGCCTTTAAAATTTCCAAAAGATATTACTGATATTGACACAATTGAAATTAAGTACAGCGACAATGTTTTTTCAATTGATTTTGTATCATTGGGTTATGCACGACCGGATAAAATATCCTATGCATATATGCTGGAGGGATTTGATAACGATTGGATTCACTCTAAAAACCGCAGAACAGCATACTATACAAACCTGAATGCGGGAACTTATCACTTTAAAGTAATGGCTTCTTCCGATAATTATAACTGGTTTTATATTGATAAGCCCTTAGTTATAACCATCATTCCTCCTTTCTGGCAAAAATGGTGGTTTATTTTATCTGTATTTGTTTTTCTTATTGGGATAATATTACTTGCTTATCGTTACAGAGTCAATCAGTTACTTAAGATGGAAAGGTTAAGAGTCAGAATTGCTCAGGATCTTCATGATGAACTTGCTTCAAACCTGAGCAGCATTGCTATGTTCGGAAGGATCATTCAGGATACTCCGGCTGGTGATAATAAAGGCAATGTTGCGGGTGAAATGCTTGACAGAATAATTAATCTTTCGCAGCATTCCGTTAACTCAATCAGAGAAATCATATGGGCGTTAGATCCCAAAACCGGAACATTGTATGATCTGTTATTGAAAGTCCGTGACTTCATTGTTAACAATGCCCGTGCAAAAAAGATAAATCCTGTTATCAGTATTCCGTCAAAAGAAGTTCTTCCGGCAGCAAACCTTTCACCGGAACTGAGAAGGAATTTGTGGCTTCTGCTTAAAGAAATATTTATGAATTCATTAAAACATTCGGAGTCAAAGAATATTTTTTTTACAGCTTCATACGCCCATAAAATGTTAAAGATAGAAATCAGGGATGACGGAAAGGGCTTTGATGTAAACGGCAATTACGATGGTCATGGTTTAACCAATATTAACAGAAGAGCTAAACAACTAAATGCTGATGTGAAGGTTGAATCAAATGAAGGTGAAGGAACTAAATACTCTATTAAGGCCGATATCTAAAATAGAACAAACGGTCTATGGCAGTTTCAACTTTTTTGTTAGAATTTTGAAATAGAAACTAAGGAATAACTTATGCCAATTTCAGTAGCTTTAGTTGAAGATAATAAGGATTTACGGATCGGTACTGCCTATGTTCTAAGAACAGCCCAGCAGTTTGAAGTTGTAGGAGCTTATGAAACCGCAGAAGAGCTGATTGATTCTTACGATGACATTCAGCCGGAAGTGATTATAATGGATATTGAACTTCCCGGTATGAATGGCATTGAAGCAACCCGTCAGATAAAAATTGCTCACCCGAATGTTCAGATAGTTATACTTTCAGTATTTGAAGATGATGAAAATGTTTTCCAGGCAATTTGTGCAGGTGCGTGCGGCTATATTACTAAACCGGTGTTACCCGATCGTCTGCACGATGTAGTAGAGCAGGCGTTCGGCGGTTCATCTCCAATGTCTCCGCATATCGCTAGACGGGTTCTTGAAATGTTTAAACAATATATTCCGCCGCCTAAATCAGATTATAACCTGACACAACGTGAAATTGAAGTTCTGGATTTTCTTATACAGGGATTCGATAATAAAGCAATAGCAGAGAAACTTTTTTTAAGTACCTATACTATACGGGCACATATACGCAATATTTATGATAAGCTGCACGTGCATTCAAAGTCACAGGCAGTTGCAAAAGCGTTAAAGGAAAGACTTGTGCAGAAATATTAACAAATGCTGAACTATGTAGAGTTTGACCCAAGTTTATTAATTAAGTAAATATTATAGTAATATTGCAGACATTACTTATAATTGAATTAAGTTTAGAAAAATTACATTCCTTCCTCCCACATCTCTTAAAAAATATTATTAAGTTTCCGTAAGTCGAATTTCAAATGAGGATAAAAATGAATCTCAACCATTTTCTAGTTAAACCAAATTCAAAACTAGACCTTTCAAAAATTGATACCGCTTATACAGCAAATCTTAAAACCAAAGATGAAGGGAAAAAACTTCTTTTGGAAAACATAAAAAAAATGAGGGAACTTCAAAGTAAACTATATGCACAGGACCGGTATTCACTTCTACTTGTCTTTCAGGCGATGGATGCTGCAGGAAAGGATGGTACCATAAAACATGTAATGTCCGGAGTTAATCCACAAGGCACACAAGTTTACAGCTTCAAGCAGCCTTCTACACAGGAACTTGAGCATGGTTATTTATGGCGGATAAATAAAGCATTACCGGAAAGAGGCAGAATAGGAATTTTTAACCGATCGCATTATGAAGAGGTTCTTGTGGTTCGAGTACATAATCTTATCAAATTTCAAAAACTGCCGGAACAATATGTAAATGACAGTATATGGGAACAGCGATACCGTCAAATAAATGATTTTGAAAAATATTGTTATGAAAACGGAATGATTATTCTCAAGTTCTTTCTTCATCTGTCAAAAGAGGAACAAAAGAAAAGATTTCTTTCAAGAATTGATGATCAATCCAAGAACTGGAAATTTTCTTCTGCAGATCTGAAAGAACGAGGCTTCTGGGATGCTTATCAGAAAGCATATCAGGAAGCCATCTCGGCAACAAGTAAAAAATATGCACCCTGGTTTATTATTCCGGCTGACAAGAAATGGTTTATGCGTCTAATTGTTTCAGAAATAATTGTCGATGCAATGATTAAGTTAAAACCCGAATATCCAAAATTGTCTAAAGAACAAATCGAACAATTGAATAAGGCTAAGGAAGAGTTGTTGAAGGAAGGGTAGGAGAGAGTGAGGCGAAGGCTGAGGCTAAGGCGAAGTTTTGAGAGCATAGCGCAGGAAGTAAATGAAGTTAGAAGACCTAAGTCATTGTTGGTCAATCCTAGTCATTAGATTGTTTTGGGAAAACCAATCAATCAATCATTCAATCTGTTTAACAACAGATGATCAATCAAACTTCTTATAAGCAGCAAATATCCCTGAATGAAATTAAAAAATCTCTTTAATTCTTTCCGGCGGACGTGCGAGGATTGCTTTATCACCTTTCTCAACAATCGGTCTTTGAACGAGGTTTGGGTTTTCAATCATCAGGTTAAGTATTACCTCTTCGGAGTAGTTTCTGTTTTTTAGATCGAGCTCCTTATACTCTTTCTCTTTTGTTCTCAGCAATTCCGATGGTTTCATTGCCATTTTCTTCAAAAGAGATTTTAATTTAGTTTTTGTGAACGGTTCGATAAAGTAGTTAACTTTATTAAAATCCACTCCGTTTTCTTCAAGTGCTTTTGCAACTTTTCTGCATGTTGTACAGGTAGGTTTTTCGTATACAGTGATTTTTGACATTATATCTCATGATTTTGTACGTAAAGTTAAGCTTTTTACCAGTTTTATTGAAAATGAGGTGGTAATCATAAATAACAGATTCACAGTTTGCTGTAAACCATTGAATAACTAACACTTCCCAAATTCCTATTATTTAGTTATTTTTTCTAAAAGATTTGAAACATTATTCACTTTCGGAAAGTATAAACACGGCTTAGTTTAGTGGAAAAAGATTTACGTCAACTTACTGATGAGGAACTGATTCTTGAATTCCAGCAAAGCGGAAATGAAGAAGCATTTGAAATTCTGGTTGAACGATTTAAAAATCCGTTAATGAATTTTGTTTATCGTTTTCTTGGTGATTATGAGTCATGTACAGATGTTGTTCAGGAAACATTTATTAAAGTTTTTAGGTACAAAGATTCATACAGCTCGTTGGCTAAGTTCAATACCTGGATTTATACAATAGCCGGTAACCTTGCACGAAGCGAATACAGACGACGAAGACGAAGAAATATTTTCTCAATAAATGATTACGGCGAAGAACATCAGACGTATGATTTGCCTGACAATACCTATCGACCGGATGAAGCGACAGATAGTGGAATTAAAGACGAGATAATTCAGAAGGCGCTGCTTAAAGTGAAAGATGTTTATCGCGAGGCGGTGATTTTAAGAGATATACAGGAATTGTCTTACGAAGAAATATCAGAAATACTTGGTATTGAAGTCGGAACAGTAAAATCAAGGATAAACAGAGGAAGAGCACAGCTTCAAAAATTGCTAAAACATATTTATAAAGATTAGGTT
>DATHSU010000447.1:0-3813 GCA_035463895.1 Ignavibacteriaceae bacterium
GAACAGAGAAATGAAAAAAAGTGAGTAAAGGTTTTTGAACATAACGCCTCCGAAATGATGTGAGATAAATAAATGAATTAGTTATTTATTGACACATTTTAGTTTACGTAATTTATAATTTTTTGTCAAGCTTTTTACAACTTTTTTGTTGGATTGTTATTGCAGTTAATAGAAATAAATAAAAAAAGCCGATCTTTTTAAAGACCGGCTTTTGATGTTAAGAAATTTTTATTCGATTATTTCGTTAATATCATTTTCTTAACTGATGTGAAGTTCTGACCATTAACAGCAGTTGTTTCCAATCTATAGAAATAAACACCGCTGCTGATATTAGATGCGTCAAACGCTACTTCGTGATAACCTGCATCCATATCCTTATTAATCAGTGTAATTACTTCCTGACCCAGAACATCAAAAACTTTCATTTCAACTTTAGAATTCACAGCTAAGCTGAATTGAATTGTTGTTGACGGATTAAACGGGTTAGGATAATTCTGGCTAAGGTTAAATTCCAATGGCTGAGTTACATCAACTTCAACAACCGGACTGTAACTTACAGTACCATCGAAATCAATTTGTTTTAGTCTGTATGAATATTTGCCGGCAGCGAGTCTGACATCTGTGAAAGAATAATTCTGAGTTTCAGTTGTCGTTCCTTTACCTTCAACGAAACCAATAACTTTATATTCCGAACCGGCAAGACTTCTTTCAACCTCGAAACCGCTATTGTTCAATTCGCTTGCTGTTGACCATTCAAGTCGTACAGAATTCTGGTTAACATTAGCTATGAACGAGGTTAGTTCAACCGGTATTGTAACATAAGTAAAAGCTGCCATTACAAATCTTTCAACCGGTGATCCCGGAGGGGAATCGATGGCTGGAACAAGTGATCTAATATCTACACCGAATGTTGCCACTTCAAAGTTCGGAGCTTTGAATCCTATTGCACTATATCCAAATGGACTTGGATCATTTCTAAATTTGTACAAAGGTTCCGAGGTTGTACCAACCGGATTAAATACATCTGGCCAGGTACCAACTGTACTATCAGCAATTCCCGGATTAATACTTACACCTATCAGTCCCTGAAAACCTCCTGTTGAAGGTCTATCTGAAACAAATTCAGCGCCAATATAGTTTGTCATAAAATCCGGATCATAATATGTTGATGTAGTTCTGCCAAACTGATAACCAAAGTCTTCCGAGAAAATTATGAGGTTGCTTCTATTACCGGGTGTACCTGAATTAAGGTAAGCTTTAACTGAGTCTTTCTGCACTAAAGACATAACACTTGTACCTTGTCCAAGCCAGAAAACCTTACTATAACCTCTGAGAGTGATAGCTTCTGTTGAAGTTTGGCTTCCTTTATGAAATAGGTCAAATGTAATATTGTTACGACCTAAAACAGCTAAAACAGAGTCTCTGCTTGCTCTACCTGTTGTTAATGTTGAATCAAATGCAACCAGTACTTCTCCCTTAGCCTGCCTCTTCAAAGTAATTGCAAATGTTTCTGTAGATTTCAACGAGTCGCTTCCGCTGTATGCCCAAACTGCCCATTGACCAACAACTGAATCACCCGGGTTCAGTCCTAATCCTGCAAGAATTCCATCTATCGCAGAGTTTATCAATGTTATGGAAGTATCTAAACCGCCATTACCGGAAGGAACTGTGAGAATTGGACTGGCAACAACATCAACACCAAATTTCCAATTATATGTTGCACCTTCCCCGGACTTGGTCCAATTAATAGTAACGGGGTTATTATTAAATATAGACGTAACAAGAGTAATTCCATCAGGTGGATTTACCAAACTGAATGGAGTTAATGCCGGAACACCGCGTTTAAGTGTTATTGCAAAAGGACCATTGGTTGATTTGAGTGAATCGAAATCCGGATCGTTATTTCTATAAGCCCATACATCCCACTGACCAACAACTGAATCACCCTGTGCTACACTTAAACTTGCAAGAATATCATCAATCTGACCAAGTGTAAGAGTTAATGAATTTGTACCGACTGGAACATCGAGAAGTCTTGGTGGAACGGTTGGAGAACCAAATATCCACCTGTAAGTAGCATTGGCATTAGATGTATCCCATGTTATTGTTACTGGTGTAGTTGAACCGGGTAGCGTTGTAACAGTAACTCCAGTAGGTGGAGAAGTTAGGTTAAATGTATTCAAAGGACCCGCATCTGTTACACCGATCTCGTATGCAAATAAACGGTCTGGTTCGCCTTGCAAGATGCCAAGCAGAGCAATTTTTCCGGGAACCAAATCTTTTGAACTATATAAGCCGCCTGCTATTGCATTTGGATTACCCAAACCAACATCAGTCATCACATCGTGCTGAACGCCAGTTGGTAAGCCAGTTGCAGGATTTATCTGTGCTATAATCTGAGGCGAACCTTGTCCACCACCCTGACCCCATAACCAGAGGAAAGGACCACCGGGGCTGTAATTATCATAAGCACCACCATAAATACTTGTAACTCCAAGTGATGCATATGGCCAGGTTTGAAGAACAGTGCCCGTCAAACTGATTAACTGAAGATTAGTACTAAAATTGCCTAACCAAAGTCCTCCGGCACCACTATTAGCGTTAGGATCATAGGTTAGATATCTAACAGTCTGTGGTGCAGTGATGGTACCTATTGATGTACGGGTAACCGGATCAATTCTATGAATTGTTGTGGTATTCAGACCTGCATAAACCGTAGTTCCATCAAATGTAAATGCTCTTACTCCGGTTACACCAGCTATTTGAAATGAATCAATAAGCACTCCAGCTGTCGAAAAATTTAATATATATGTGCTTACTGTACTATTCCAATAAGAAACCCAAATCTGGTCTAAAGTATGGACATAGCAAACTCCAGCTTTTCCAAGACTACCTCCCGAAATAGTCTGAAGATTATAATCAAACAGTACGTCCCATATTGCGTCTGTTTGATTAGGATGAGGTGGTGCAATTTTTCGATCAGGACTTATGTCCTTGATCTGTGCAATGCTCAAAGAAAATGAAAACACCAGAAATAAATAGAGAAACTTTTTCATAGTAACCCTCCTGAAAAAATGTGTTAATAAAAGAATTAGTTAAGAATTAAATATCAATTACCCTCCTTTCTAAATTGAAAGTAAAAAGAATTGTATTAAAAGTTAAATGTATTTTATATGAGAATAAGTTAATAAATTTTAGTTCAAATAGTCAATATTAGCGAGTTAAATTTTAATGAAATCAGCACAAAATCAATAAATTTAATACGTTGCGGATTATCAATATTTTGTAAATAATTTATTATTAATAAAAAAAGCCGGTCATTTTAGGACCGGCTTTTGACGTTAAGAAATTTTAATTAGAATTACTTCGTTAAAATCATCTTCTTAACTGATGTGAAGTTCTGACCATCTACGCCTGTAGCTTCCACTCTGTAGAAGTAAACACCACTGTTAAAGTTTGATGCATCGAATGTATATTCGTGTGCACCTGCACTTAAGTTGTTATTCACTATTGTCATTACTTCCTGTCCGAGTATATCAAATACCTTCAGGCTAACTTTTGCATCTGCTGCAAGGCTGAAAGTAATCATTGTACTTGGGTTGAAAGGATTCGGGAAGTTCTGATTCAATGCGAATTCTTTTGGAGCAAGTACTTCTACTTCGATTGTGTTTGAGTATTCAAATGTTCCATCGAAATCCACCTGTTTCAATATATAACTGTATTAACCTGGAGTAACTCCAGAATCAACATAACTATAGTTCTGAACTTCGGTTGTTGTTCATTTTCCATTAACAAATCAAACCGCAGCAAATT
>DATHSU010000448.1:0-2599 GCA_035463895.1 Ignavibacteriaceae bacterium
CGATTTGGTAGGAATTTCTTTAGTCATTACGATAATTTATTTTCTGTATCAGAATAAAAACAAATTTATTTACTTCTTACTTAGTATTATTTTCCTTTCTGCACTGTTATTTACCCAAACAAGAAATGCCTGGTTATCTTCTGGGGTAGTTATGATTGGTATATTAATTCAATATACCATTAAATCATTCAAAGAAAAAAAATCGTTTTCGTTTCTTTTCTTAAAAGTAGCATTGTTTTTAACTCCAATAATTTTTGTGATTGTTCAATTGAATCAGTCGGATTTAGCAATATTTGAAAGAGTGAATATTTCGGCTTTTAGTAACACAGAGTTGACTGGGGAAACTCTCAAAACCACTGGTTCATTAATAACCAGACTTTTTATTTGGGATACTGCGTTAAATGCCTTTTTAGAAAATCCATTTACCGGAATAGGATTATATACATTTCCTTTTCTTTCATTCAAATACTCCACATTAGATCCTTTGATGTATAAAATGTTTGTTGAACTATTACCTCCTCATCAAACATTCCTTGCAATACTTTGTGAAACTGGAATAATAGGTTTCTTTGGATTTATTTTTCTCATCTATACCACTACTAATCAGTCGTGGCAAATCACAAAAAAAGTAAAGTCAGAGGAGGAGAAAATTTATTCAACTATTATCTTGTGGCTGATGATATATATATTTGTTTCGATGTTGATGACGGATGCTTGGTTATGGGGAAACCTTTTTATGTTATGGACTTTACTTTTAGGAATGTCAAGTGCAAATATTAAATATATTCTTAATAAATCATCGATATAGTCAGTTTACAAAAATTGTAGTATGATGAGAAAAATATTGCTAATAAATTCTTCCTCCGGTGTTCTTCAAATATTTATAAGCATGTTATTAGTGTTTTTTACCATTCCTGTTTTTTTAAACAAACTTGGCTCAGAATTATTTGGAGTGTATTCAATACTGCTCTTGATTGGTAATATCAATTCACTTGCAAATTTTGGTCTTATATCTTCACTTCTTAAGTTTGTTGCGGAACAAGGTAAATCTGTAGAATCGGATCATGACATTATAGTCACTTTTATAATTCTTGTATGCATTATATCCTTTTTGAGTTTAGTAGCTTTTTCATTTAGAGAATTTATAATGGCCGATATTTTTGGTATTGATCAAAAATTTATTTTTAAAGATACAATATGGCTATATAACTCTTTAGTAGTATCAAACATTCTGATGTTTATTGGACAGATTGGAACTGTTGTATTAGATGCCCAACAAAAAATTTATCTCACAAATCTATATCAAGTAATTTATAGTATTCTATATTGGGGACTTATCCTATTAGTTCTATCAATATTCTCAAATCTGCAATACATCGGAATTAGTATTATTATTTCCTCTTTAATTTGGTTTCTTCTAGTACTATATAGTTTTTGGAAGTATTGGGGAAAACTTCAATATTCTGGTATCTTTTATGAATTCCGTACAGTGTTTAAAAAAAATTTTTTTTATGGAATGAAACTTTATATCAGTGGTATTTTATATTTTCTTTTTGAGCCATTATCCAAGATATTGGTTAGTAACTTTGTCGGTTTGAAAGAAGTGGGTCTATTAGATATTATACTTAGAATTCGAACTCAAATATGGAGCGTTATTTCCAAATTCTTTTATCCTTTATTACCTTTTATATCTCAAGAAAGGGATGGATCAAAATTATCTGCTTTTATTACTGATCTAGAACAAAAAATGGTTTTCTTATTTTTACCACTAATTATTATAGTTATTTTTGTTGCAAATCCTTTCATTCATCTCTGGATTGGAAGAGATGTTGACTTAATAGCAAACGGAATAATTTTACTTGTTCCAGCGCACATAGCAGGTTTATTACTGCTTCCCCATTATCAGTTCTTGACTGTAAAAGGTTACCCTGGAAAGACAATCGTACTTCAAGCAGTTAATGCTGGTGTAAACATATTGATCTTCTTTTTACTGCTTCCATACCTCGATTATTATGCAATAATATTTGCAAATTTTAGTGCCATACTAAGTTCTACTTTTGTAAATATGTATTACCAAAAAAAGTACTTGAATAGTTTCATATTTAGTAGTTTTAAAGATTTTATTAAATGGAGTGTAGTATTTATAGTTCTTTGTTTAACGGGTATATTCCTATCATCATTCATCGAAAACAAAATTCATCTAATTTTATCTGTACTATGTGCAATTTCTTTAGTTTCTGTTTTTTTATTTCGAATTTTAAGAGTCTTTAATATTAATGATATAAACAAATACTTTGGATTTAGTAAATCAGTATCAAAATTCGTTAAAAGGTTGATAATAATTCACTAAACACGAATTACTCTTTATGAACAACTTAAAAATTATTACAAGAGTTAATTTAGAAAGTAAAAGATAAAATTGTGTAGTAAATAAAAAAGTTTATAAAATCAGCTTGAACATTCAAGCAATAAATTAGTTTTTAATAAAATATTAGAAAATCAACTGTGTATCTAGTTTCCGTCATAGTTTCCACTTATAACTCGGAATTATTTTTTGAAGGTAAAATAATCGATTTATTAAATCAGACAATTTTTAATA
>DATHSU010000449.1:0-6686 GCA_035463895.1 Ignavibacteriaceae bacterium
TAAATTCACTAAGGGAAATATCATTGTTTATCTGGATAATATATCTGATCCCGGAAATGCCGGAACGATTTTGAGAACCTGCGACTGGTTTGGCGTTAAATAAGTTTTGTTGAGCAGAAATTCTGCCGATTACTTAAATCCAAAAGTTATACGATCCTCTATGGGTTCAATTTTTCATTTAAACATTTTAGAAAACGCAGATAAGTATTTGCAGCTATTAAAAGAAAAAGGATTTAAAATTATTAGCAGTGATTTGAATGGTAAGAATATTTTCAAATTTAATCAACCGGGAAAGGTTGTTTTAGTCTTGTCAAATGAATCTTCCGGACCCTCGCCCGAAATTTTAAGAATGGCAGAGGAAAAAATAACCATTCCGGGTAAAGGAAAGGCGGAATCTCTGAATGTTGCTTCCGCGGCGGCAATTATTCTTGCTCATCTCACAAAGGGATGAGGCTACGCAATCAATCCAGGAATAGATTTTACCACAGAGAAATCAGAGTCGGACACAAATTGAAAAGAGTGTAATAATTAATTTGATTGTAAAATAATTATTCATTTTTCCAATCATCCAATCACCCAATCATTCAACCTGCCTACATACTTTATCTAATCATCATCATCTTTTTCGTTTCAATGAAGCTGCCTGATTCAATACGATAAAAATAAATACCGCTGCTTACTTTAACTCCAAAGTTGTTGTCTCCAGCCCATTCAACCCGGTAAATGCCATTTCCCTGTTCCTGGTTTACTAATGTTTTTACTTCTCTTCCAAGCACATCAAATATCTTTAACGATACACTGCCCGGCTCTAAAATGCGGTATTCAATTAATGTTGACGGATTAAAAGGATTAGGATAATTCTGCGCAAGATTGTAGTCAGTAACCAGTCCGCTTTCTAAAGTTTCAACTTCTAATAATATTCCGGGTTCAGGTGTTGGTAGCTGTGATGTTGAAAATATATGAAAGTCACCCGGTTCAAGTAAAAACGGAGTGTTGATATCAACCACACTAATGCTGTCCCCGCTGAAGAAATTGTACCATTTCCCAGTTTGTGTAAAATTAGCTGTTATATTTAAAGGACTTACCCAGAAATTACCAATAACTACAACATCCATAGTGGGATGTCTCAGTACAATTTTCTTTCCATACGCGCTCACATCAAGGGTAAAGTCATTCGTACTAAAAACTTCGAAATCCTTTTTTATGTTTATCAACGCCTGGAATACTTTGTAAACATTAGATCTTCTATCATCATTAAGGTAATCCCATCTTATTGGTTTCGGATTGGTACGGCAATCATTAGTCATACAGGGATAATTGATTGAATAATCATAACCGATTTCACCGAATTGCCAGAAAAGTTTTGGACCGGGAATAGTAAAGAAAAACGCTGCAGCGAGTTTAACCCTGTTTAACGCTACAGAAAGATTTTTAATATTATAGCTGCCAGAAGAATTCCCGAACTGAAGATTTTTGTACATCATTCTTTCTTCATCATGACTCTCCATATAAGATACAAGGTGCGGAACATTCCATCCACGGGATTTATAAGAAGCACCGTTCAAATTTGAAGCATAACCCATTGCAGCTTCAAGATATTGTGAATGTACGGTTCCCCAGAGCATCATGCCATAGTTAGCAAGAACTGTTTCTTCACTGTTATCTGCAAAGTGCTCAAGTATAACATAAGCTGTTGAATCAAATTCCCATATTTTATCCGCCATTCTTTTTAGCAGATCTATTCTCGATTGATCATACTGACCCCATAATCCCACATTAGTTCCGCTGTTAACCTGAGTGAAGCCTTTAGAAAGATCAAAACGATATCCATCAAATTTGAATTCTTCCAGCCAGTATCGGTTTACACGGTCAACAAAATATTTTGTAGCCGCGCTTTCATGATTAAAGTCGTTAAACACACTGAATGGATGCGTTGCCTGTATATTAAAATATGGACTGTTTGCTGCTGGTCTTCGATTTGCTTCATCCCACCAAAGCATAGCAAGTGGTGAAAGATTATCTGCGTGATTAAGCACCATATCAAGAATAACTGCAATTCCATTCTGATGACAGAGGTCAATAAAAGCTTTAAGAGTATTTGCCGGTCCGTATGCTTTATCAACAGCAACGTGATAAATCGGGTTATATCCCCAGCTATTATTCCCGGAGAACTCCATAATGGGCATTAACTCGATTGCATTTACACCAAGGCTTTTTAAATATGAAAGTGTATCCTGCAGTTTCTGAAAAGCAGGTGGATTGATAAAATCCCTCAATAGCAATTCATAAATAATAAGATTTTCTTTAGGCGGTTTTTGAAAATCAGTTACAACCCATTGATATTGTGATTGCCCTGAATTCAGAATACTTACTATGCTGGATGTTTTACCTGCCGGATATGGTTTTAATCCCGGATAAATAATCGGTCCAATAAACTGATCATTCGATGGATCAAGTATTTTTTCTGAGTAAGGATCTCCTGTACGGATCTGTCCGTCAACATAATATTGAAAAGCATATTCCACTCCCGGGCTGAGATTGCTGATATTTATCCACCAGATTACACTATCAGAATTAACCTCGTGCTTTTTCATATAGAATGAAGTGTCAACCTTCCAGTCATTGAAATCTCCGATTACGTATATAAACTCTTTAAGAGGAGCAAATAAAGCTAATGTTGCAGAAACAGGAGATGTATAAGTTATGCCGTGCTCAATTCCTGGCTGCAAAGGAACATTTTGAACTTCAGGGTTAACAAACATCATAAAGGCTGTGGAATCGGATTGACCTGCAGTATCGACACCAACAACTAGTAAATTATGCGAACCAACAGAATAATTTGAATGAATGAAATCAAATGTTAATTGATTTGTACCTGATTGAGCAGCCTGGATTCCATCAACAAATAGTGTTAAGCTTTGAATTTGTGTCCCGACTTCCACGACAAAAATATTTATTGGAACAGTTTCACCCGGTTTTACGAATCCCGGAGAACGAAGCGGGTCACCAAAGCTCACACTTACTTCAGGATTTTGCACAATGGTATTGAGACCTTCCTGATAAATATCTATAAAAATATCAGGTCTTGTTTGTTTTGAGGCATCTGCACTTCTGAAAACCATTGCAAGCTTCAGAATTTTTTCAGCGGGATTTGTAACGGTGTAAAACTGTCTTGGAAATCCGATTGTTAACTTATAAAGGTTTGCTCCAAGTCTGGTTAATGAGGGCTGTGTACTATTAACTCCCCAGTCGCCTATAACATGCTGCCAATTACCAAAATTTGTGTGCACACCAGTGTGAGCATAAACAACCCCCGTATAGTTGAGCAATTCTTCAGCTCCAGGTTGAGTTGCATCTAAAAATATTACTATGCTATCCGTTTCGATGGGATATTGAGGTTCGGTTATAACTACCTGTGCGATAGTAAAGTTATAAATAAGACAAATTGATATAATTAAAAATTTTATGTTCATAAAATTCCTGAAAGATTTTAAGCTTTTTTACCGATTATTTGTACAATTATTTTTCTACTGCGTGCTCTGTTATCAAAATCAACAAAAATTATCTGCTGCCAGGTTCCCAGCAGCAGGTTTCCATTTTTGAATGGAACTGAAAATGAGGTTTTCTGTAAAGCTGAACGTAAATGTGAGTGACCGTTGCCATCGTGCCAGGTCTGATCGTGTTGATAACTTACATTAGAAGGAATTATCTTCTCAAAAAAAGCAGGATAATCTTTTATTAAACCCGGTTCGTACTCAATAGTTGTTATTCCTGTTGTTGACCCCACGGCGAAAAGACTTACATTTCCCTCAATAAATCTGCTAGATGTTATTACAGATTGTACCTGTTCTGTAATATCAGTTAACTGGCAGTTTCCTTTCGTATTTATCTCAATTGAATGTGTTTCTAACTCGATCATTTAACATGTAGCCGATAATTTTACTCTGAAATTAATTCTGCAGGGTTCAAATAACAAGGCAATTTCGTTACGTTAAAAGATAAATAATATAAGCTATCGGATTACATTCATAATTTTCTTAAGCGTTTCCTCATCTGCAATCAGCATTTCATTTTTAATAAGTCTGGGCGTAAGAATTTTCCAGTTTTTATCTTTAGAAAAAATTTCTTTGAACATAGTTAGAGCTTTTTCCAGTTCACCGACATTAACAAGAGTTATTGCAGTCCAGTACTTCATTTCAAGATTATCAGGAAACATTGACATTGCGGTTGAATACTCTTTCATTGCAAGTTCCATATCATTATTTTCGACTGCAACATCACCATTATTCATATGCTCATAAGCGCGATAAACTTTAAGCAGTCTTTTTATTTCATCAATTGGCTGGGGATGATCTTCAACTCGTAAGTCTATTAGTCTGTCTTCCCATAAATTACCGGTGGAACTACCTCTTACAACAAGAATAGCAGCAGACTGCTGCCCTCTAATATCTCCTCCAGCATTTTGGGCTGCCTCCATAGCAGCAATCATTCTTTCAGCAAGAGGACCATTTGATTTTTCAAATGCTTCTGCCATTACCTTTGGTACAAGATCATTTAACATAAGATTAGCCTGAACAGAGTAATTTTCACCCACAATATGACCCGCACCTTCAATACATTTATTTCCGGTAAAAGCTTTAACATTGCCGCTTGCATCAAGAATGGCAAGCTGACGGAATTCTCTTCCTTCATCTGAAGCAATTAAAAGATCAAGTGATTCTTCTGCGTTCATACCGTTTTTCATCAGTTCTAATCCCCTTGGACCAAAGGAAGGATTAACAAAAGATTGAGTCGCAACAACTCCAACTCCTGCCTCTCCCCATGCAACGATTGATCCGACCGAAAACCAGTGAGATTGTACAGCAACGCCCATTTCGCCAGTTTCAGGATCACGTGCAACAATGGAGTAAGTGTGAGTTAAAGGATTTTCTTTGTTAAATACCTGGGCTGGTATTTCATCTATTAAGAATAATGAAACGATGGTAAGCAATAATATTTTTTTCATTTTATCACCTGAGATTAATTATTTAAAATTCTTCAACTCCATGGGAGTTGTGCTATTTACTTTCATTTTTCAGTTATAGATGTTGAATTTCCTCAGATTTTTTTTTGTGATATTTAGTGCATTTGTCTTTTAGTGACAAATAAAAAATCAACCAAGGATAGAAAAACACTGTTTTACAAATCACGATTATAAATTTGAATATATCACAACCATAATTTAATACTATCTCCTACCTAATCACATTTATAATTATCCTGCTTTGATTATCCTTTGAATGATAAACTCTATGATAAGCTTTTATAAAATCCTTCACATCTGCGTTATAAATATCTGTAAAAGTTTGAGGATTACGGTCGAAGAAAGGAAACATACTACTTTGAATTTGAACCATTATACTGTGTCCTTTTCTAAAAGTATGATAAGCATCATTCAAATTGAAATTTACATTTGTAACTTTTTTAGGGATAAACGGTTCGGGAAATTCTAAATTATTCCTGAACTTGCCGCGCATAATTTCACAACGGACTAATCTTTGATATCCGCCCATTTCAACACCTGCAGGATTTGGTTCAGGATTATCTGCATCATACGGATAAACATCAATCAGCTTAACAACCCAGTCTGCATCCGACCCGGTGGTTGAGACGAAAAGATCTGCAGTTATTGGTCCGGCAATTGTGATATCCTCTTCAAGGGGTTCTGTCTGAAATGAAATTACATCCGATCTGGTAAAAGTAAACCTTTGATCTTCAATCATATATTGAGATCTGTAGAACCTTCTTGAGTCAATAAATTTTGATGTATATGGAACAGGCTTTAAAGGATCACTGATATACTCTGTATAATCTATATTATCGGATACTTGTTCGAAAGTTAATTGACCATTACTGCTCAAAAACACTTCTATAGAATATGAGTTTTCCGGAAGCCATTTTTCAAAACTACTCCATTCATTATTTCCTGTATCGAACATATATGCGCTCTTAAGATTCGGTTTATCTTTGCCTTTTAAGTGAAATCGAAAAAATGGTTCAAGAATATTCTGTCTGAAATAATCCGCTGTATTACTTCCAAAATAAAAATCGTTTAGGGAATCTCCTTTACCTTCAATCCAATGACCATGAGTCCAGGGACCCATAACGATGGTATTTTTGTTCAAAGAATCACTCTGCTCAATGGATTTATAAATATTTAACGGACCATAAAGATCTTCCGAATCATACCATCCTCCAACAGTAAGCACTGCAGGTTTAACATTAGTTAAATGAGGCAGTACATTTTTGTTTTGCCAGAAATAATTGTACGTGCCGTGTGTCATCAGTGAATCCCAAAAAGGAATTTCATTTTTGAAATAGTTTTTGTTTACATTCTTCAGCGGACCAAGATTCAAAAAGAAAGTATATGCGTCAGGTGAGGGATATTGAATTGACTCCGACCATTTTGTTGTTGGTTCTTCTCTTGGAATACTGAATGTCTTAAAAAAATTAAATGCCATCAAAACTGAAAATGCGCCATTGTGGTGAAAGTCATCTCCTTTAAACCAGTCAGCAATCGGTGCCTGTGGTGATACTGCAACTAAGTTAGGATGAGCATCAATTGCACCCATAACAGTATAAAAAGCAGGATACGAATTTCCCCACTGTCCAACTTTACCAGTATGATTTTCGATGTTGTTTATCAG
>DATHSU010000450.1:0-4058 GCA_035463895.1 Ignavibacteriaceae bacterium
GTTAAACCGTCACCATCGGTATCTTTCTTTAAAGGATCTGTTTTGTATTTAAGCACTTCATCACCATCAGATAAACCATCACCATCAGTATCAGCATTTAATGGATCTGTTTTGTATTTAAGCACTTCATCACCATCAGTTAAGCCATCACCGTCGGTATCCGGATTGAGTGGATCAGTCTTGTATTTATATATTTCATCATAGTCACTCAAACCGTCACCATCTGTATCAGCTTTTAACGGATCGGTTCCGTATTTAAGCACTTCATCGCCATCAGTTAAGCCGTCACCATCGGTATCTGGGTTATTAGGATCTGTTCCTAATCTTTCTTCTTCACATTTACCTAGCCCATCACCATCTCTGTCAGATGAGCAGCTTTCACCTGTAAAGGTTAAACCTAAACCAACATTGAAATATGAGTCCCAAATTTCATCTTTTCCACTTCTGTAGCCGTCAAGGTCATAAGTTGTGGAAAGACCGCCGCCCAATTGGAAATCAAAAAGCACATTATCCGAAAGTGCAAATTCAGCACCTATACCGGCAGGTATTATTCCTACCCAGCCATCTTTTTCTACTGCGAGGCCACCTACAGAGGGTGCCGTAGTGAGGTCATAATTCATAATTCCACCGCCAACATAGAAGTAAGGATTCCACCCGCTTACGTCAAATGGACTTACTCTGAGTCTTAAATTAATTGGTATAATTGTAGCCTCATATTCTCCAAAATCGGTATCTTCCCCGAACATTGCTTTGCCAGCATACGTACCATAACCTGCAACCAATTGAAGTTCGAGTGCATTTGTTAATTCAAAAGCAATAAATCCTTCAGCAAGGTATGAAAATACGTAGGAATCAAAAGAGAAATCGTCATTATCTCCCGTGAATCCAACATTTTTAAATTCGTTTTCGGGAATTATGACATTTCCGCGAAATCCAAATTTGGTTCCCCAATCTTTAAATTGAGCAGAGGTAAAACTGCTCATTAAAAGTATCAGAGTTAGTGTAGTTAGTAAAGTGCGAAGTCTCATATTGTACCCTTTCCTTAATAATTGATGTATTAGTTAATTTGAACAAAACGGAAATTAACTGCATAAATGTAATGAATATTAAATAAATAGTAAATAAGAGAAATTAAAATGTTTAGATCGGATCGTTCTGGAGATATTCGCAGCCCTCAGGAACTTCGGGTCTTACTAATAATGATTGCTCTCTAAGCAAAATAACCTGCCCTACAGGCATACCCTTTTTCTTTACTACGTACTTCTTAAAACAATAAGATACCGGTACAACACCGGCTGTTTTTGCCTTACTATGAAATGCCGCGAGCGATGCTGCCTTTTTCAAAATATCTTTTGGTAAAGGTTCTTTTATGTTATCTAATCTTAAAACAACATGTGAGCCGGATACAGATCTTACGTGAAACCATAAATCATTTTGTTTTGCAAATTTTGTGGTTAACAGATCGTTATTTTTACCGTCTTTTCCAACATAGACTCTATACTTATTATTAATTAAATATTGCTTGAATTTTTTACTAATATCATCTTTTTGCTCTGCTTGTACTTTTTCCTTAATATTTAATTTTTTCATTATCTCATTCAATTCTTTGTTTGTTTTCGGTACATCTAATAATTTTTTAATTGATAACAATTCTGAATATTTTTTTTCTGTGGTTTTGTAAAGTTGCCACGATTTTTCTAGTTGGATCCTTTTATTTTTTGTTTTTTCAAAATATCTGTCCACATTCTGTTTAGGGGCCAACAGTGGATCGAGTTTTATTTTAATTTTTTGTGAATTACTGTAAATGTCATCAACTTCGACTTCTTTCATTCCTTTTTTTATTGAGCTAAGATTTATCAGAAGCAGGTTTCCGCACTTATTGTATTTATCTTCATTACTGCCCTTATCCAGTTGAGCCTTAAGATTATTAAGTTTTGATGACAATCGATTCAATTCTCGTGAAATAACCCTGTTAATTAGTTTACTATTATTTTTTAGTTCTTCCAGATAAAAATGCTTCTGAATGAAGAAATTAAAAGAATCAATAACAGAAATGAATTTTGTAATTTCTGTAGAAGGCTGCTTACGAAATGTTTCAGGTAAGATTTCTAAACTAAAATCTTTAACATTGATTATAACTTCAGGATTTTTTGTTAGTGCATCATTGATTACATCACTTATAAGTAAAACTGGATTTTTTCCATTTACATATCTTACTTTAAATTCAGTAAAGATCTCTTTACCAAGGTAAGGGTACTTTTTTTTAACATCATCAATAAAATCTACGGACTCAGATTCATTAATAGCAGGGAAGTGCAGTTCAGGAGTAAATTCTAATTTCTCAACATCTTCAATAAAAGTGTCAGAATATTGTTCATCATATTTTTTAAATGTTTCATAGCCTTTATCAATATCTATAAATACTACATTCGTGTATTTACCTCTAATGGCAAAGAGAATATTTGAATTGCTGAGAGTTATTCTAATTACACGATCTGTTTTAGCAATTGACATGGCTATAAATTTTGCAGGTAGATAATCTGCAAAAAAACTCAATGTATTTTTTTTAGCTCGATGAAAGCTTTGTCGAAGGTTGATGTAAGGTAAACCAGGATTAGTGTTTATCTCTAGAAACAATTCACTACCACTTCCACGAAATGAGAGTATAATTTTATCCTTATCCTGTGAAAACGCTTCAATCAGAGCTGAACCTTTGAGTCGCTCAGCGGCTTCGACAACAAATCTGTTAAGAAAAAAATAATTTTTTATCATAGTTTTAAAATAGAAAACCCCCGATATAAATAGTTATCGGGGGTTGAAAGATTTTAGTTTATTAAGATTTGGCTGCCTGCTGCTCCTCAACTACTCTTCTTAGCCATTTGATCATTAGGAAAATAGCAATTGCGGCAATCATTGCTCCCGAAAAATTTATTAAGAAGAAATAGACTTTATTATCAATGCTGTCCCACAATCCCGAAATAACACCCGATAATTTATTTCCAACAGAGGTTGATAAGAACCAGCCTCCCATCATTAATGATGTTAATCTAACAGGACTTAATTTTGAAACGAGTGATAACCCCATAGGACTGAGGAATAATTCACCAATGGTAATAACCATATATGATCCGAGCAGCCACATAGCTGAACTTTTAATCATACCGTTATCTGAATAAATGACAGCTCCAACCATAACAAGCGTAGATAGGGCTGTTATGAATAGTCCCCATCCTATTTTTGCCGGAGTTGATGGTTCTTTCTTCCGTCTTCTAAGCCATCCGAAAAATCCAACTACAACGGGTGTAAGTATAACAACAAAGAATGGATTTATTGATTGAAATATTTCCGTTGAAAGAAGTTTCAAATCTTTACCTTCTTCAGGCCACTGATCTTTTGGCAAATTAAAGAAATAAGGATGCGGACCCATCTCCATTATTATCTTACCTTCATCGTCCAGAACTGCTCTGCCAAGTGAATCCAGTTTGGGCACTTCTCGATTTTCTGTATCTACCTTTTGAACTAATCCAAATGTACCAGCAACTGTTTCAGCTGCTACGGGAAGTTTTCTATCAGTGTAGCTTTCAGCCCAAATAGTAAGTGCTGAACCATTTTGGTGAAAGATTGCCCAAAAAATAATTACAACAAAAAATATTGATAATAAAGCACCTATGGGAGCTTTATCTTCCTTTGATGCTCTGAACCAAAGTGAAAAATAAAAACTTAATATCGGGATACAGGCAAATATAAATGCATCTGTTGAATCAGAGCCGAAAAGATTATCAGGAATAAACCATCCTATAGTTCCGGTAATTGCCGCAGGTAATAATATCACCGAAAATATTCTTGGCAATGACATATCTTCTTTTTGAGTTGGTTTTCGTATATCAGCTTCTTTAACGTGCTTTTGACCTGACATAAACCAGATTAAACCGATGAACATTCCAATTCCTGCAGCTGCAAATGCATATCCCCAGCCATAATAGTTTCTTAAATAAGCTGCAATAAAATTGCATATAAATGCACCAATATTTATACCCATATAAAAAATGTTATAGCCA
>DATHSU010000451.1:0-2390 GCA_035463895.1 Ignavibacteriaceae bacterium
CACGGGTACTTCAAACACTTACTGGTCGGTGTTCGGACAATGAATATGAATTATATTCTTCTCTCTATACTTGCATTCTCTTTTTCAATTCTCTCATTCCCTCAGTCATTCGATGAACTTCCCGGGTATAAAAAAACATTCAGTAAAAAATGCGAACCGGAGATTGCTGATTTTTTTGTGATCGATGCAGAGACCGGAGATCTCTCACAGTTTAATAATGTCAGTTATGAATCGGGAATTTCTTTTTCAAACTCCCCTGCTGCAAAACATAACTGCAATTACGGTTTTTCAATCACATCCACAGTGCAGAAATCAGTAAGCTATTACTGCTATGCTGAAAAAGAATTCGGACCTGCCTCAGAAATTTATATAAGGTTCTTTATTTACTTCTCAAACAGCTTTGATCTGTTCACAGATGTCGGATACAGCAACCTGCTTTTACTTGCAACTGATGAATCCGATATTCAGGTGCTTTCACTCGGACTTACCTCGCGTGATGCAAGCACAGAGCTTAGCTGGACAATCTCAAACGAATCAACAGAACTTGGAAGCTACACCTCAGCCGAAGATATGCGGGGCAAGTGGATCGAGGTAAAGATTTATTATTTCGCAGATGAATCCGATGCGCAGTTCGGTCTATACCTGGATGATGTTCAGGTAATCAATGCAGACCGTGAATTTTCTCCTTACTGGATATCAAGGATCAGAATAGGCGCGGTTCATTTTTCATCTGTGTTCAATGCAGGTGATTTTATTTATCTGGATGATTTTGTTGGGTGTTGAGGGTGGTGGTTTGTTTAATATAAAATGATGAATGCGAAAGAAGCAGTCAACTTTAACCGCCTGTTAGCGGTTTAACTATTCAGAAATATTATTGTTAAATCATTTATGAATTCACTTTCCTAATAAGAATGATATTACTCTGTTATTGACAATTTGTGTCTGTGAGATTGTTAGATCATGACTCGCATTCCGAATTACCTCAGTTCTTATCAATGGGGCTACAGTTTTTATACGTTGCACAGCTTCATCTGCCTGATATACTACCTCATTTTCACCAACCATAAACAATAATGGCATTTTGAAACTTCTTAGTTCCTCATCTGAAAGAACTGTTGGGGTAATGGGCATTCTAAATCTGAAGCACTTCATTGCCATCAAAGCATCTTTCATCCAGTTATCTAACATCCGCTTGCTAAATGCATCTCCTTTTTTTACCAAATCCTGACACATCCAATTAGTCAGAAAACGGGTCATAAAGAATTTGTGTGGCGGCAAAGCTCCCATAATTCCCCGCCATGCCCATTCACCAGGCAGAGGAAAGATTGTAGCAACTGGTGCAACTAGCACAACACCGGCCAACCGATTTGGTTGGCGAAGAGCATACTGACTGGCAAGCCATCCTCCGAAAGATAACCCCATTAAGTTAATGTTGTCTCCAAGTTCTAATTGGGTAAATAGTTCGTCCAGCCATTGGGTAAGATCATTTGCATCTGCAACTGGCCGAGTATTAACACTTCGTCCAACATCATAGATATTATCCACTGCAAATATTCTGAAGTGTAATGCAAGTTCCTGAATATTTGGGAGCCAAATCAATGAGGAAGCAAAACCTGATGGAAGTAAAACAAGCGATGGGGCATTCTCTTCACCATAAATTCTCACATATGTCTTACCAAAAGAAGTTTCAACGAATCGAGCTTCGGATGGATCAGGAAATTCCTGCGCTCGCTGATCATAATATTTTTGATATAATTGTTCTGCTTCTGTCGATTTAAAAGGATAATAAGTGGGCAAGTTGGTGTAGTTCGGTCCTTTGAATAGATTTTTTATATACAAAAACACAAGAACTACTCCAAAAACCACACACACTATAAAAACGATAAAAAACGTCATTTAATAAATCCATTCCAGATTCTAATAAATCATTGTTAATTTGTGATTGGAACAGCTAACGACGTTGTGCCTAAGCTGCTGCCCAGAACAGCAATGCAGAATAAAACACAAATGCCAATGATTAAGCCGTAGGTGCTTATTTTGTTTTCGTAAGCACCGGAGGCAAGTTAATTAATTAGAATGAACACTTAGAACAACAAACCCGAATAAAATACTAACGCATAAAATCTCAACCCACCCGACTTTACTTGGCGGGCGGGTTGAGGCGCTGGTTATACAAACGATTTATTAAAGAATATTTATTTCTGTTTTTCAAATTTTATAGCAATTCCTTCGGCAGTTGCCCCCAATAGCTGAAATGAAATAATGGCATCTGCACCCATTTTAGAAGCCTCTTTTTTCAGAAGTTCTTTTAACCAATCACCAGAAGGATTATCCGTGATATGTGCTGATACATAGCCTATTTCAACATAATTATTGTCTGGCACTTTATC
>DATHSU010000452.1:0-16084 GCA_035463895.1 Ignavibacteriaceae bacterium
ATTATGGCCGGATCTAATAATTATCTTGGACTCACCGGTCATCCAAAAGTAAAAGAAGCGGCTATTAAAGCAATTGAAAAATATGGAACAGGCTGTTCAGGTTCGCGCTATCTTACAGGCACCCTTGATTTACACATCGAATTAGAAAGCAGATTAGCAAAATTTTTTAATACTGAATCCGTTTTATTATTCAGCACTGGATATCAGAGCGCACAGGGTGTTATACCTACTTTAGTCCAACGTAATGAATATGTTATCTCTGACAAAGATAATCATGCCTGTATTGTTGCTGCGACAATGATGACAAAAGGTTTGTTGGGCGAACTTGTTCGATATAAACACAATGATATGGCGGATCTTGAAAGACAAATTTCTAAACTTCCGGAAAATTCCGGAAAATTAATTGTTACTGATGGAGTATTCAGCACTGGAGGTGAGATTGTTCATCTTCCAAAGTTGTATGAAATTGCTCAAAAGTACGGTGCACGTGTTATGGTTGACGATGCTCATTCTGTTGGTGTAATTGGAAAAGGCGGAAGAGGAACAGCAAGTGAGTTTGATCTCGAGGAAAAAATTGATTTAACAATGGGGACATTTTCAAAGACTTTTGCTTCTTTAGGAGGCTTTGTTGCTGGTAAAGAACGTGTACTTAATTATCTTAAGCATTTTTCACCTGCATTGATTTTCAGCGCCTCGCCTACTCCTGCTTCTGTAGCCTCTGCACTCGCTGCTCTTGATATTCTTGAAGCAGAGCCAGAGCGAGTTGAAAAGCTTATTGAAAATGCTAATTACATGCGTAAGAATCTTACAGAAAAAGGATTTAATGTCATTAGCGGACGGACTGCTATTGTTCCTGTTATTATTGGAGATGATGAACGCTCCTTTATGATGTGGAAATATCTTTATGACAATGGTGTTTTTGTAAATGTTTTTATTTCACCTGGTGTACCCCAGGGCCGGCAAATGATGAGAACAAGTTATATGGCAACACATGAAAAAGAACACCTTGATGAAATAATTCATGTATTTGAAAAAGCTGGTAAAGTCTTAGGTATAGTTTAATTTAAATTAAATACCTTTTTAATATCACAGCATACTCTTCAAAGGAGTATGCTTTTTTTTAATGAAGAAACTATGAATGAAATCAGTATAAAAAAAGTTCACAGCCACGCTGATTTAGTGAAATTTATAAAATTTCAATGGGAGATTTATAAGGGTGATCCTCATTGGGTTCCGCCTTTAATAATGGAAAGAAAGAAATTACTTAATAAGAAAAAAAATCCATTCTTTAAACAAGCAGAGTCTGAGTATTTTCTTGCTGAACGTAATGGGAAATTAGTAGGTCGAATTGCTGCAATAAAAAATGACATTCATCTAAAGCATCATAATGACGGTAATGGTTTTTTCGGTTTCTTCGAATGTATTAATGATCAGGATGTTGCAAATAAATTGTTCGATACTGCTAAGAACTGGCTGTTGGCTAAAGGATTAAAAGGGATGCTTGGGCCAGCAAATCCTTCCAGCAATGATGAATGGGCGATGCTTTATGATGGTTTTAATGACTCACCTCGTTTACTTATGACATATAATCCGAAGTACTATATAAAATTGTGTGAAGCATATGGAATGAAAAAAGCAAAAGATCTTTATGCCTACAAACTTGAGAATCATAAAGTGATGGCTTCGGAAAAACTTAAACGAGTTCAACAACTAGCAAAAGATAGATATAAGCTCAATATCACCCAGCTGGATCTGAAAAATTTTAAGAAAGACCTTGAAAAAGTTAAGTATGTATATAATAAAGCATGGGCTCCAAATTGGGGTTTCATTCCAATGACTGATGAACAGATTGATGCGATGGCTAAAGACTTAAAACCGCTGGCTGAACCTTCTCTTGTTTTATTCGGGGAAATTGATAATAAACTTGTCGGTTTTGCTCTTGTTATGCTTGACTATAACGAATTATTTAAAGAGATGAATGGCAAATTACTGCCATTTAATTTTATTAAACTTTTTACCGGGAAAAAGAAAATTAAATGGGCAAGAATAATAACTTTAGGTATAATTCCGGAATACCAGAAAAAAGGGTTGGATTCAGTTTTCTATTGGGAAATTGTTAACCGTGCACATAATATTGGGATTGACCTTGGTGAAGCAAGCTGGATTCTTGAAGATAACGATATGATGAACCGTGGAGCAAATGTTATGGGCGGTGAAAAATATAAAACTTACCGTGTTTGGGAATATATATTTTAATTAACTATTTTACCTTAAAATTTCATCATATCTTGCAGCGTGTGCAGGATCAATTCTTTTCAATTTTGCAACGAGTTCTGGATTCGGATCATATGATAACAATTCGATAAGTTCACCGTATTTTGAGTCGAAGAAAGTTCTAATCAGAACACTGTTAATATCTGTTCTTCTTTTCATTTCATCAAGCTGGTTTATTATCTGAATAACTTTTTCCTGAGAAGAAATTCTATTTAAATGCATTTCATCAAGTCCATAGTGATAAATAAAAAACGATTCTCTGAACGGACGGTATTTATCACTAAGCAAATCTTCACAAATTCCCCATCTGCTGTAAGCATCACTGTTGCGTTCCCAGCCTCTTGAGTAGGCACTAGAATTACCCAGGTTAACTATATCAAATGCTTTTCTAAAGTAAGGATTGCCGCCTAATTGTTCAAAAGTTTCTGTATCAAAACCAATTATAAGATTTGCATAGAAATCTAAAAAACCAGTAAGCGGATCGAAAGATGACTGCGAGTAAAGCGGTTGATTCTTTTCAAAACGGAACGACCAAGTTGGATCGCTTATAGTAAGTATGGGCGTTTGTCTCTCTGAATTTAAAATGGGCCTCGTGCTTACAATTACAACCTGCGCACTGTATTCTATATCTCCTGAAGCACTAGTGAAAAAAATATTTACAGAACAATCTATTTTCTCACCCCAGGAAAGCCCTGTAAACTGAGTTGAATTCATATAAGCTTCAACAGCATTTGCAAATCCTACAAGAAGCTCACGATTATTTACAGGCAGACTTTCATAATTTACGCTGACACGACAGTTTAATTCCTGCGCTGCACTTATTGTTGAAAATACGAATAAAATAAAAATAATTTTTTTCATTTAAATACTTTTTATGTTTTTGTTGTTTTAATATATGAATTTAGATATAATCGGGCAACAAACTTTTATTTACTATGAAAATCCTAGTACTATTTGCACTAGTTTCAATACAATTCACTTATCCTCTATATGCTCAATATAATCCCGGTGCGAGGCAAATTGCAATGTCAAATTCAGATGTAGCATTGAGTAATGATGTGTTTGCGGTTTTTAATAATCCTTCAGGACTTGCACAAATGAATTGGCGGGAAGTAGGAGTTTATTACTCCCCTGCTCCTTTTGGAATATCTGAAATGGCAAATGGATATATAGCATATCATGAACCAACTGTTTTTGGTTCACTTTCAATAGGAGGAATGACTTATGGCTTTGACTTGTTCAGGGAATCTAAAATTAAATTAAGTTATGCCTATAATTATCTAAATAAGTTTTTTGGAGGTGTATCGATAAATTATCACAATTATTCTATTCAGAACTATGGCAGTCAGGGTGCTTTTTATCTGGATATTGGCGGACTCACATATCTAACAAATGAATTTAAATTAGGTTTTATCGTACATAATTTAAATCGGGCATCACTTGCAAACGTTGATGATCAGATACCAACTGTAATTAATCTTGGTGTTAGTTATGATTTAATGGATGTTTTATCAGTCAATATGGCTCTTGAAAAAGACATTAGTTTCAAACCTTCAATACAATTTGGAATTGATTATGAATTAATTGAATATCTTTCACTAAGAACTGGTTTTTCTAATCAGCCATCTCGCTATTCTGCAGGAATCGGCATCAATTATTCAATATTCAGTTTAGATTATGCTTTTTTTACCCATCAGGATCTTGGCTTAACTCACCAGACAGGTGTCATTATAAGTTTTGGTAAAGAAATGAGCCGCACAAAAATGATAAAAAAATATTTGGGGTTGAATTAGTTTGATAAAATCCACTTTTTCTCTCATTATATTATTTAAGTTTTTTAGCATCTTAACATTTGCTCAGGTTGATACTACTTACCTAAAGACAGAAGATATTCTTGAAGAACTAATTGATGAAACTAGTGAAGAGAGCGACAATTCCGAATTATTCGATCGTTTTGAATACTATATAAATTATCCGATTGATATTAATACAGCTAACCTTTCAGAGCTACTGCAACTACCCCTTCTGGATATTTCCTCTGCAAATCTTATAATAGATCATCGAAATAAGTTCGGATCCTTTTTTTCTGTTCAGGAGCTTTTTGCAATCAGAGGACTGCCTCTTGAAGTTATCAATAAACTCCTGCCTTTTATTGCAGTTTCAAAAAAACCAATTGAAAGCATTACAGAAAAGACTGCGGACAAGATTCCACTTCCTAAACTATCAAACATCCGGTTTAATATAAGAAGTCGTTTTATTAATGATTTACAAACGAGAAGAGGGTTTACAGAGGAACGCTATTTAGGTAGTAAACTGAAAAATTATAATCGAATTCTTATCAGGCAAGGAAATAATTATCAGCTAGGTTTTCTAACCGATAAAGATCCTGGTGAAACATCATTTACAGATTTTACTTCATTTCACTTTATGATAAAAGATATAGGGATTATAAAGTCAATTGTACTTGGTGACTATCTGCTGGAATTCGGGCAAGGACTAGCTCTCTGGAGTCCCTATGCAATTACAAAAAGTACAGATGCTATCTATCCTGCACACAAAAATGCAAGAGGGCTGCGTCCTTATACCAGTTCAACAGAAACTAATTTTCTAAGAGGCGGTGCGGCAACATTTCAGATTGATAAGTTCTTTTTCACAGCATTCTATTCCCAAAATAAGTTTGATGCAAATATTGAAAGCGAAAGCGGATTCATAACATCCAGACCAGTAGATGGATTTCATCGAACAGAAAGTGAACTACTAAGAAAATATTCTGCTGAAGAAAAAATATTGGGAGGTGTTATTCAATATCAACCAATAAGCTTAATGAATATGGGGTTTCTTGCCTACAATGTAAATCTTAGCAGACCATTACTAGCTTCATCAACTTTGGGAATGAGTGGAAATAACTTCAATTATCTTTCATTTTTTTACGAAGCAATTTATAAGAACATAAAATTCGTTGGAGAATTTGCTTATGATATGACCTCAGTTGCATCAGTAAATGGTTTGCAATTTTCACTTACAAGAAATTTTTCATTTGTTACGGCATTCAGAAACTATCCAAGAAATTATTCTAACTTTCTAGGCAGTGGTTTTGGCGAAAGAGCCGGTGCAACAAATAATGAAATTGGTTTTTATACCGGATTCAGATGGAGAATTCCATTAGGATTGCTTAATGTGTATTACGATCAGTTTAAATTCCCTTACAGAACTTTTACAAACGTTTCTCCTTCTGAAGGGGATGAAATTTTAACGGAGCTCGTCTCAAAACCATTCACAAACACAGAAACTAAAATCAGGTTTAAATATGAGAATAAAGATGTTTCGCAAACAATTGATGATTTAAGACAGGTAACAAAGAGACTAAGACAGTCCGTAAGAATTGATATTGCTCATCATCCTTCGAGAACAATCAGACTAAGGAGCAGAGTAGAATATAATTACTTCAGGATAAGCGAAAGCAATATAATGGAAGACGGTTTACTTGTTTTTCAGGATATAAGATTCAATGGTTTAAGTGATTTGGTTGTATATGGAAGATTTATAATTTTTTATACCGATTCTTTTAATTCAGCAGTTTATGAGTATGAAAACGATCTTACAGGTGTAATGACTAATTTACCTATGTATGGTGAAGGCTTGAGATGGTATTTTATTGCAAGATATAAAGTGCTAAAATCTTTTACGATTTCTCTCAAGTATTCCGAAACTTACAAACCAAAGGAAGATTTTCTAAGTTCAGGAAACAATTTGATTCCCAACAATCTTGATAATAGAATAAGTTTTCAAATAGATATGAATTTTTAAAATACTATTCATATCTCAATGCTTCAATTGGATCTAAGTTAGCCGCTTTATAAGCAGGATAAGTTCCAAAAATAACTCCTACTAATACACATAAAGAAATGCCTATAATAACCCAATCATAGGGAATCGCACTTTCAGCGGCTAAAAGGCTTCCTGCAAAATTTCCGATTACAATTCCAAGCACTATACCTAGAAAGCCACCAATAATACAAAGAATTACAGCTTCGATGAGGAACTGTGTTAGGATATTGGATTTTTTTGCTCCAACTGCTTTACGAATTCCAATTTCCTTAGTACGTTCTGTAACTGAAACAAGCATGATATTCATTATTCCAACACCAGCAGCAAGTAATGCAATCACTGAAACAGCAAGTGCGCCATATTTTATGGGACCGGTAATATCATTAACCATTCCGATCATTGATTCATTACTGAAAATATAAAAATCATTTGGTTCACCTGGAGCATTTCTTCTTATCTGTCTGAAATGGCCAATAGCAGATTCAATAAGTTGGTTATAATCATCTAAACTATAAGACATTACAGTTATATTAATACTTCTGGATCTTTTCCCAAACATAGATTGCCATGTAGTAATAGGCATAATAATATAATTATCCCGACTCTGACCGAACAATGCGGGCTGCCTTTCCAGAATACCAATCACCTGCACAGGACGCCCGTCAACACGAACTGTTTGTCCTATTGGATTTATATTTGGAAAAAGTTTATCGATAACATCTTTTCCCATAATACATACGTTACGGGAATTATCAATATCATTTTCTCTAAGCGAACGCCCTTCCTCAACAATCCAGTTATTTGTCTGCATTGCTTCAGTAGTAATTCCAGCTATTTGAATATTTGGGTTCGTTTCCCTGTTACCGAACTTAACTATTTTTCCAAACTGCCATTGCTCAGCACCAACATATCTGGCTTCAGTTAATAAATCTTTAAGACGATAAGCTTCCTCAATAGTAATATCTCTTCTGGAGCGGTCTCTCCTATGTCCACCGCCACCAACGGTTGGATCATTTTTCTGTATTTGAAAAGTGTTTTTGCTCAACTGCGATAAACCGCCTTCAATACTATTTTGAAGCATAGTTATTACAGTCATAATAACTATAATTGAAAAAATACCAACTACAACGCCTAGAATTGTTAAAGAGGTACGTAGTTTATTATTTTTTATTGACTGTATTGATAATGCTAATGTTTGGGTCAAATTCATATTTTTTTATCAGTAAATAATATATTATAAAGCTTTTATTCGTACCTGAGTGCTTCAACAGGATCCATTTTAGCTGCTGTATAAGCGGGTGCTAAACCTGAAACAATGCCAGTAATTAATGAAACAACGATAGCTATTATTACTGCATCAACCTGGATAGAAGTAGGAATAAACTGGTTAATGAGCATACTTAAAAGTATTGCTGCTAGTAGACCAAAAAATCCTCCAACAAGACATATTAATGATGACTCTAAAAGAAACTGTGAAAGTATAGTCCTTTTCTTAGCACCAATTGCTTTTCTTAACCCGATTTCTTTTGTTCGCTCTCTAACCGAAACGAACATAATATTCATAATTCCGATTGCACCAACAAACAAAGAAAGGCCTGTAATAAATAAACCTGCAATCTGAATTACTCCAACAATTGAATTATAACTATCAGTTAAGCCTTCCTGCTGGTTTACAGAAAAATCATCTTCCTGATCATAAGAAAGCCCTCTGATCTTCCTCATCACACCTATTGCCTCAGCCTTAGTCTCTTCAAGCAATGCCGGATTCTGAGCTCTTATATTAATAGTTACCGTTCCGCGACTTCTAGCAACAAAATTTTTATAGATCGTACCAATAGGTATAAAAACCTGGTTATCTGGGTTCCATGGACCAAGAAGAAAACTTCCCTGTTCAGACAGAATGCCAACAACTTTAAAGTTTGCAGCACCAATTTTTATGGTCTTATCAAGAGCATCACCTCTTGGAAATAGTTTTTTGGCGATCTCACTGCCTATTACAGCAACCTGCCTTGATGCATTGCTTTCAACTTCAGAATAAAACCTTCCCTGCTCGAATGTGAAGTTAGTCGTTTGCACATAGTCGGCATTAGAACCATTTACATTTATTGTTTCGACTCGCTTCTCACCATACTTTACAGTCTGGAATGTATTGATTACAGGAGCAACTGCTAAAGGCAATTTTGCTGATTGCTTGAACTTTTCAAAATCAGACATTTCAATGTTTCTTCTGTTTCTGATCCTCCACCATTCTACATTAGTAAACCATGCAAACTTATCTACATAAATAACATCGGAGCCTAAAGAACTAATACCATCCTGAAAAGAATTATCAATTCCCTTTATGGCTGTAGACATAGTAACAACAACGGTAATGCCTATAAAAATACCCAGCATAGTAAGTGCAGAACGAATTTTGTTTGCCCTTATTGCTCTGAGTGCAATCAATAATCCTTCTTTTAACTCAAATAGAATTGTTCTCATTTATTAATTGCCAAATTACTTTACTGTTAAATTGTTTTTATAAAATATTTAGGAATACCTGTTTAATCATCTCATTCAATTTATTCGAATTGCAACTAAACCGAATCAGTATAGATTGACTTTATATATGCGGATCAATGATTTGATACTTTTCTTTTTGAAACCTTTTCATCCGCTTCAACTAATCCGTCTTTTAATCTTATAATTCTGGCTGCATGTTCAGCAATATATTCTTCGTGCGTTACAAGTATTATGGTATTTCCTTTAGAATGTATGTCAGAAAATAGAACCATAATTTCTTCCCCAGTCTTAGAATCAAGATTACCAGTAGGTTCATCAGCAAGTATAATCGATGGATTAGTAACTAAAGCCCGCGCTATTGCTACTCTTTGTCTTTGTCCACCTGATAATTCATTTGGTTTGTGATGCATTCTATCCTGGAGACCGACATCAATTAAAGCTTGTTGAGCTCTCTCTCTTCTTTCGCGGTATGAAATACCGGCGTAAATAAGCGGCAACTCTACATTATGAACAGCATCTGATCTTGCCAGAAGATTAAATGTTTGAAATACAAAACCAATTTCTTTATTTCTAATCATTGCAAGGTCGTTATCGGTCATTTCACTAACATTTATACTATTAAACTGATATATACCTGAAGTTGGAGTATCCAGGCAGCCAAGCATATTCATTAAAGTTGATTTACCTGATCCTGAAGGACCCATTATTGCCACATATTCATTTTTATCGATTCTAAGAGAAACATCACGTAATGCATGCACTTCTTCAGTTCCAACCTGATAGATTTTTGCAATATGCTCTATGTTAATAATATTCATTACTTATTAATCCGCTTTGGTTATTTCTTTACTATCTTTTTTACTGTCCCTGTTTTCCACACGAACTTTTCTGCCATCTTTCAATTCTCTTGAAATTGCTCTGTAACTTCCAGAAACAACCTCTTCATCTCCTTCTAAACCGCTAATTATCTGAATATAATTATCATCGCTTATTCCAGTTTCCACTTCAACACTTTGTGCAGTTGCTTCCTTAATTATAAAAACAATTTCTGTTGGTTTTTCAAATCTTTGCCTTCTCTCTACAACAGCCTCATCATCAGTATTTTGGTCAGTTTCAGGAATTGTTTTAATATCTGTTCTGGCTGTTACACTCTGAATAGGAATGCTTAAAACATCAGCTACTGTTTCAGTTTCAATATCAGCATTGCAAGACATTCCGGGCCTTAATGATTCATCGGGTTCAATCAATTTAACTTTAACTTCAAAATTTACAACTTCCTGCTGCGTACCAAATCCCGCTGTTTTAGCACTATTGCCAATTTGAGTTACTAAGCCAGTAAAAATCTTATCACCGAATGCATCAACTTTAATTTTGGCAGTGTCGCCAATAGATACAAGTATAACATCATTTTCATCAACATCAACGACTGCTTCTATATTACTGAGGTCTGAAACTGTCATAATATTAGTACCTTGAGTAAATCCACTTCCCAAAACTCTTTCACCAATCTCTACATTTAATTGAGTAATAGTTCCATCTATTGGAGAAACTATAGTTGTTTTATATAACTGATCAAGTATTTCCCGAAGAGAAGCTTTACTCTGTAAAACTGATGCTTGAGCGGACTCGTATGATGCTTGAGTACTTAAATAATTACTTTGTGAAAATTCAAGTTCCGAATCACTTGCAAGTCCTTTACTATGAAGTTCCTTAACTCTGCTAAAATCTGAAGTTACTCTATTAAGTTCAGCTTCACGGATTTTAAGATTTGCTTCAGCGGACATTAGGGTTGCCTCCAACCTTTCCTTTTGAGCCTGATATTGATCACCTTTTATTCTAATTAATAAATCACCTTTTTTAACTTTATCGCCTTCCTTAACAGGCAATGCAATTATTTCACCGGTTACTTCAGGAGTAATAATTACCCTGAATTCAGGATTTATTTTGCCTGTAGCGGTAACAAACTGTGTAATTGTTCTTTTAACAACTTTTTCAGTTTGAACTCCTATAATCTCTTCTCGTCCGCCTCCGACGAAAGCCACTATTATTAAGATCACTACTAGTAATCCTAAACCGCCGAAAATAAAGAGTTTCTTTTTAGATTTATTCTTCTTACCGTTTGCCATTAGAATTGTCTCCTATTAATATATTATTCATACCTGGTATGATCTAAAACGCCGAGATTATACTTAAGCTGTTCGCTCAGTTTTACGTAATTAAATTGAGTGTTAATAAAATTAGTTTGTGCATTAGTATAAAAAGTATTTGCAATAAGCACATCCAGAAGTTTACCAGCTCCCAATGCATATTTCTCCCGCTCAATTTTCAAGTTTTCTTCCGCAGCGATTACGTTTTTCTCAGTTACTTTTAAGGCTTTCTTTACTGCCTGAAGGTCCAGAAGTGATTGCTGGATATCCTGTTTTATTTTTCTTTCAAGGTCTTTAAGTTCTAACTCAGTATTCATCGCACGAACTTCTGCAAACTGTACCTGGTTGCTGACTCTGAAACCGGAAAAAATGGGAATACTTAGGGTAAAACCTGCACTATATCTTTTTGAATCTAAAAGGTTATCGAAGGTATTAGCTGAACTACCGAAACCTGCACTTCCTGTTAATCTAGGAAAATGTCCGGATCTTGCAATAGTAATTCCGTCGTAAGCACTTTCTAAATCAAGCTGTTTGCCAATAAAATCTTTTCGGTATGATAATGCCTGTGTTACTAATTCAGATATTACTTTTATATCTTCTTCAACATCAGCTTTAATTCTTAACTTTTCTTCTGAAGATAGATCCTTAGAAAACTCATATTCTTCAAGAACATCAAGACCAAGGAAAAAAAGCAAATTACTTTTTGCAGATTCGAGATTATTCTGTGCACGAATTACCTCTAATTCTGCATTTCCAAGCTGTACTTGCTGCTGATAAACATCTGCAAGAGTCACTGCTCCCAAACGATTTCTTTCTTCGATTGTTTCAAGAGTTTTCTGCTGCTGCTTAACATCCTCAGCTCTTACATTCAATATTTGCTCTATTTCAACTATTGAGTAATATAAACTGATAGTACGAAATACGATTTCCTGTTTTGTTCTTTCAAGTAAAAGGATAGCAGATTCAAGATTATTTTCACTTTGTGATAGTGAAGCATAATTCGATAAACCATCAAAAAGCACAATATTTGAGTTTGCTCCAAGACTGAATGAGCGAGATTCAGTAATACTTTCTGGTATATCAAAGTTAAACCCTGCAATGCTCATAACACTTGCGGCATTTTCATTACGCGTCCAGTCCCAGCTTCCGGATGCACTTAATGTAGGAAGGAAATTGCCTAATGCTACTCTTTTTGAGGATTCGAAGGTTGAAATATTATTATCAATTTGTTTTAAAGAAGTATTCTTTTGTAATGCAATTCTGATGGCATCATCAAGTGACATTCTGCTTTGAGAATTGGATGTTGTACTTATAAAAATTGCTATTAAAAATGTGAAAATGATTCGCATTATTTAAGTCTCCAATAGTTAAAAATCTGAATAAATAATGAACAATATTAAATAGCTGTCTAAAAATAACACATATACAAACTAAAATTGAAGTTAATATATAGGTGGTTAAATAATTAGATAGATGGTAGAATATTATTTATATGCTCTGCCCAAAATAGTTCTGTTTTATTATAAAAAAAATAATTATTTATATAAAAATGAATTGTAATAAAGGACACAACAGCGGAAACAATTTATTAGTTGCATTTTTGTGATAATATAAGTTAAATTTAAACAGTTAATATAGCTTAAAGGTTGAAATATGAATGCAATTACAAAAAAATTTCTGCTAATTTTTTGTCTTTTATTTTTTTATATCTTTTCAAATAGTACTTTCGCTCAGCATTTGTTTAAGGTAAATGAAGATATTGGTGGAGGCAGCCCATCTGCCCAGGTCAGTCAATCAGATGATTCTATGATGTACATTGTTGGAGGTGCTATCATTATCGGAATTATTGTGTATGCGGTATTAAGAGATAAAAAAGTGAAAACTGTTGAAGAAGACTCCACTTCAGCTTTTAATAATTCTGACGATATTTTCCAAACTTTATCAATGATACAAAAAAATACTGATTATAAGAACCCCTTTCCAATAGACTTATACATGGGGCTTCAAAGAATTATTAATTTTTCTGAGGACAGGCAGTATGTGTTCGGATTAAGACTGAATTTATAGTTAAGCTTTATTATTTATGGATTCGGATTTGATTTTCAAAAGATAGTCGTATGCCTCCTGATAATTATTACCAATTCTGCCATCAAGAATTGCTTCTTCAATTGCGCTTTTAATCTCGCCCACTTTTTTTGATGGCTTAAGATTACAAACTTCCATAATTATATCACCGCTAACCGGAGACTGAAAAGCTCTTAATTGATCTCTTTCCTGAACATCAAGTACTTTCTGCATTACAATTTCATAATTATTAAGATATTCAGAAACTTTATTGGGATTTTTACTGGTAATATCTGCCCTGCAAAGTGTTATAAGGTCATTTAGATCATCACCTGCAGAAACAATTAATCTTCTTATTGCTGAATCTGTAACCTCCTCTTTTGCAAGTGCAATTGGTCTAAGATGCAACCGGACAAGTTTTTGTACATATTCAAGTTTGTTCAGTGGAAGTTTCATCCTTCTGAAAATACTTTTCATCATTCGTGCACCAAGTTCCTCATGGCCGTGAAATGTCCAGCCAATACCTTCAATAAACTTTTTAGTAAGAGGTTTGGCAATGTCATGAACTAAGGCTGCAAACCGAAGCCATACATCTTCGGTATTTTCAGAAATATTATCTACAACCTGTAAAGTGTGAAGAAAAACATCTTTATGGTGATAATCTTTTCGCTGTTCAACACCAGCCATTCTTGATAATTCAGGGAAAATAACGTTCAGCACTTCTGAGTAAAATAAAAGTTTTAATCCGGTAGAAGGTTTTGCAGAGGAAAGAATTTTTAATAACTCATTAGTGATTCTTTCCTGAGATACTATACTTAATCGTTCTTTAAGTTGCTTAGCAGCATTCATTACTGATTCATCAACTGTAAACTGAAGTTGACTTGCGAACCTGAATGCACGCATTATTCTGAGCGGATCATCATTAAAAGTTATTATTGGGTCAAGCGGTGTGCAGATAATCTTATTTTTAATATCTTCCAGACCGTTGAAGTAATCAATCAAATCACCATAATTGTTTTTATTGAGTGATACAGCAAGAGTATTGATTGTAAAGTCCCGCCTTTTAATATCATCTTCAAATGTTCCATTTTCAACCACCGGCTTTCTGCTATTACGATCATATGATTCTTTACGGGCTCCTACAAATTCAATTTCAAAATCATTATACGTAAAATGTGCTGTACCAAAATTTTTGAATATACTCAGATTTTTTACGTGCAGTGCTTTTGAAGTTAAAGCTGCAAAATCAGGCCCATTACCAATTACCAGAAGGTCAATTTCATTTCTTTTACGTTTTAAAACCAAGTCTCTTATAAAACCACCGACAATAAATAATTCTATTCCATTCTTATCTGCTAAGTCAGAAATAGTTTCTAAAAATTTCAGATCATTCAGTTCATTTGTAAAATTTAATGATTTCATTTATCCGAAAGAATTACTTCACGGTTTTATTTGTTCCAATTAAAACAGCAATTGGTTTAAGCGGCTCGATGTTACTGCAGAATATTTTTATTACTGCAGCAATTGGTACAGCTAAAAACATACCTACTATGCCCCAAAGCCATCCCCAGAAGAATAAAGAGAACAAAACGAATACAGGGCTCAAATCCATTTTTTCACCTAAGTATTTAGGTTCAACTATATTACCCATAACAAACTGTACTCCAACCAATAAAACCGTTAACGATATTGATGTAAGTCCCAGTCCGTATTCCATTAAAGCTATTAAAATTGGAAAAGTTGTCGCAAATAGAGACCCAATATTGGGAATATAATTGAGCAGAAAAGCAAGGAAACCCCAGAATAAAGCAAAATCGACATTGTAGATCAGAAGAATTAAGGTAAATGCGGCACCCGTAATAAAGCTGATAAGTGTCTTATACAATATGTATGATTGTAATTGTGCATTTATTGCTTTCATATTATCATCGACATAACTCTTGTTTTTTGTGAATGCTAGTCTTAACCGCTCATCAAACTTATCCTTTCCCATTATCATAAAAATCCAGAATATCATCACAATAAAAAAATCACCAAGCATAGATGAGAATGAGGAAAAAACACTTTGCAGAATTCCGGAGTCAAAAACTTCACGGAGAACTGATGCTGTATCGAGTGTTTCAAGCTGAATGTTAAGAAAATCCGCAAACTCTCTCACAGTTAAATTGAATGGCCTTAATAAAGAGCTTAGGAATAGTGATAGGTTCTGCGAATAAAATTCAGTACGTTCGGCAAAACCTTTTACATTTGATACGACTAATAATCCTAAAAGATAAAACATTCCAAAATTGAATATAAAAATTATTATGAGGGCAATGGGTTTGGGAATTTTAAGTTTTATATTCAAAAAATTTAGTATTGGATGGAAAAAGAAAGTTAGAAAAACCGCAATTGTAATTGGAATAAGTATACCTTTCAGGGCTATAAGTATGTAAACAAAAACTACAGCGGAAATGAAACCTAAAAAATAGGTAATCATCTTGATGTTAAATGTTTGTGATTTAGTATCCATAATTATTCTATTATTTTAGAATCAAATTGTTGAATAAATTCATCTGCATTATAATAAAACCAAGCTGCCTTTTCAAAATTATCCTGCCATAAAAAATTAAAATGTTCAGATTCAGTATATCTCTTAGCAAGTGCAGCCATTTTTCTGGAATTTCTGAAATCATATTTCATTAACATGAATCGGGATAAGTAGTAAACAGCATATGCTGAGTAAAAATCTTTTATAAAAATTGTTTTATTGAAATGCTTAATGAATTGTGAATAATCCTGACCGGATGAATTACTAAGTGTTATTAGCGCAGGAATAGATGGATAAAAATATTCGCTTTTGTTAAGAGCCAGTAAAATCTTGTATTTGGCAGTATCACTTGAAAAAAGATAATCCTTTAATAATTCATTTTCTAATAATTTTATTCTTACTTGCGAAATAATATCCAATGCAATAGTCGGTTTTTCTAATTTAATTTGCTCGTAAAGAATTGAGGCAGATTCAAAAGCCGAGGTCTTTGCATAAAGATCTGCTAATCTAAATCTCAGTAAATAGTAAAAGGGAGTTTTTTCAAAGTCATCAATTGCTCCCTTGACCAAATTTATAGATTGATTAATAGAATCCTGCGAGGATAAGATTTCTGCCAATCCTACTAGTGCTGAATAATTTTGTGTTTTAATCAAGACTTTTCTAAAATATTTTTTTGCTTCCTCTTCTTCGTGTTTGTTAACCTGCTCCCAACCTTTCCGAAGTAAGCTTCCAATGTATC
>DATHSU010000453.1:0-6198 GCA_035463895.1 Ignavibacteriaceae bacterium
GAATGGACAAAAAAGATGCATTTGTTTGCTGATATGTGCAGATATAACACTTTAGTTGCGGTGAAAAATGCAGGATCAGGTCATCTTGGATCATCGTTAAGTGCTATGGATATCGCAGTGTATCTTTATTTGAATGAAATGAATGTGCGCGAAGTTGGATTAGATTCTCCGGATAGAGATATTTACTTTTCTTCAAAAGGTCACGATGTTCCCGGTCTTTATTCACTCTTTTATGCAATAGGATTTATTCCTGAAGAAAAACTTTTAATGTTGAGAAGATTGCACGGACTTGACGGTCATCCCGAAGTTCGTCAACCCGGAATTGAAGCGAGTACCGGTTCACTCGGAATGGGAATCTCAAAAGCTAAAGGAATGGCATGGGCAAAAAATTATAACAATAATAAAGGTCACGTTTATGTGCTTACGGGTGATGGTGAATTTCAGGAAGGACAAATCTGGGAGTCACTTCAGGCTACGGCTCATCAGAAGGTTAACAATGTTACTGCTATAATGGATCACAACAAGTATCAGACAGATATGCTTGTAGCTGATGTAAATAATATTGAAGATGTGGTGGAAAAAGTAAAAGCATTCGGCTGGCATGTAGTAAGAATTGATGGTCATGATTTTAATGTACTGAAAAAAACTTTTACCGAACTAAAAAAAGTAACAGATAAGCCTAAGATGATAATTGCCGATACAATTAAAGGCAGGGGAGTTTCCTTCATGGAAAAACCTCTTACTGAAACTTTTCAGGGAAAGACTCTTTACAAATGGCATTCCGGAGCGCCTGATGATGAAAGCTACGAAAAGGGTTTAGCTGAATTAACCGAAACAATAACTAAACTTGCTGATGAATTGGGCATTGGGAAAATTCACATACCCGAAAATAAATCTGAAGGGAAACCGGTTACCAAGCTCGATAAGGAATTTGTAACCGAAGCTTACGGCGAAGCATTGGTTGAACTTGCAAAGACGAATAAAAAATTTGTTGTTCTCGATGGTGATCTTTCTGCTGATTGTAAGCTCCGTAACTTCGAGAAAACTTATCCCGACAGATTTATTGAGAATGGAATTGCTGAACAAGATATGGTCTCAATGGCAGGCGGACTTGCAAGAATGGGATTGATTCCCATTGTGAATACATTTGCAAGTTTTCTTGCTGCAAGAGCTAACGAGCAGATTTATAACAACGCTGGCGAGAAAACTAAAATTATTTACACATGTCATTTCTCCGGTATGATACCGGCAGGACCAGGGAAATCCCACCAGAGCGTTCGCGATATTTCTTTATTCGGTGCTTTGCCAAATGTAACCATAATCCAACCGTGTAATGCAAAAGAAACTAAATGGGCTACAGATTACTGCATAAACATAGCTGAAGAAAATTGTGTTTTGAGATTAGTCATCGGACCATCACCTGAAAGAATTCAGTTTCCAATAGATTATAAGTTTAAAGTTGGTGTTGGCGCTGAGTTAACTAAAGGTAATGATGCAATTCTATTTGGTTACGGACCCGTAATGCTTCACGAAGCATTGGTTGCTGCTGAGTATTTAAGGAAGATAGGATTTGGTCTAAAAGTTATTAATATGCCCTGGCTTAATAAAATCGATAAAGACTGGCTGAAGAAAGTTGTTTCAGATCAAAAAAGAATATTTGTGCTTGAAGATCATTCTACAATCGGCGGATTGGGAGATAGATTATTAAACGCATTAGTTGAAATTAATTCTATTGAAGAAAAAGAATTTACAAACTTTGGATTAACAGATTATCCTGAATGCGGAACTCCTCTTGAAGTTTTGGAATTCCATCAGCTTGATGGAAAATCATTAGCAAAACGTATTTCAGGTGTTGATGATATAGAATCGGAAGAGAAGATTAAACAGAAGTACACTGCAGATGCCCCGCAGTAAAGTTTTAATGTAGAGACGTATTTCAATACGTTTCTACATAATATACCCTAACCTTAACAACTACTTTTTTCACTAATATTTTTTCGCCAACTTTTATTCCTGGTAAATGAATATCATCAGGATAGAAAATTGCGAACATTCCCTTTGACAGTTCTAAAAAAGAACATTTAGTTTTATAAAAAATAATGTCGTTTTCTTCGTTATAAGGCTCGGATATTACCTGATTTACGAGAGGAGCATAGCCAATTAATTCACTGCCTTTAACTACATACTGAACATCAATATACTTTTTATGCGATTCGGGTTTACCTTCACTTTCATCTTCGGTTTGATATTCAGCTACGATGGCAAAAACTTTGTCGCCATCGATTTCATACTTACCGGGCGGCACATCATTGAAATTTGTGTTGTGAAGATAACTGAAAGCTCTATTAATTTCCTCACTCAATCCGTAATACAAAGTTGAGTTTGAAAGTTTATCGACAATCATATATTACAATCCTTAAATTCTAAAACAAATTATTAATGTTTTTTAAATGGAATGCCAACCCTGTCATTTTTGTTTCAAGATCGTGACCAGCGAAGAAATTTGTATTGTAATATCTAACATCAAAATGATCTCTCAAAAAATTAGTGACAGGGTTTTTTACCCAATACGCAACAGCTTTTAACAATCCTTTTAATTTTAATTCATATCCGTTAGTTTTTCGTGAATCAAATCCTCTCCCTGAAAAATGTCCAAACGAATAGGAGAAAGTTTCACCAAAATCGAGTTTGGTTCCTGCGTGAGATACTATTTTATTATTCCCTTTAATTAGGATTACATTTTCCCAGAAATTCAAATCATCCTGATATTCCCAATGACTAATGGGCATCCCGCTCCTGGAAATTAAAATATCATCTGCCTCCACAGTAAATGATAAATTTAATGCATTGAATCTTAAATCATCTGCTGAGAGATCAAATCCTGCTGAAATTCCGTAACCGATTCTTTCAATGCGGGGAAGTGGATCAGATTGCGAAGGTTCAAAGTAATAAACCGAATCACCAATATTTGATTTTGAATAGCCCAACGAGAAATTGAATGTTGGATATGCTGTTAACTTCTCACTAAGAACTATATTCATTTTATCATCAATTAATTTTAAAACCGGAACATTTAGTAGGATTCCAAAATCTTTGACTGTAGTTTCAGCTTTAACCTCTCCTGAATCTGGACTCGGAGAAAAATCAGCTAAAAATGAAGTTACGTCTTTAACTGTATATCCCATGCTTAGTTGAACTAAATAATCTACTCCCAGCCCAAGCGAATATGCGTGATAGAAATCTCTTGGTTCATAAGTGCCAATTGGATCAGGACCCCCCGGTCCAGTTATGACAAACTTGCCGTAGCTAAAATTTACTTTTGAATAACCAAACCCAAAACTAATAGGAAAGCCAATCAGGTCCTTAAAATTATAACCCACGTTAAATGCTGAACTTTTAAGTTCCAAATCCAGATTAAATTTTGGAAGCCATTTCAGCTTTGAGGGATAGAAAATATATGAAAAATTGTTATTCTTACTCGCATAACCTAATTGTGCAGGATTCCAGAGAAACCCGAAAGGATCATCGGTTGGAAGTGCTGTGCTCGTTTGTCCCATTGCACTTAAAGATGGTGAAGGTTGTAATAGTAAGAAGGGCACAGCGGCTTCGCCTTGTGCACGTGTGAAAGTATTATAAAACAGAATAGAGGTAAGACAAAACACTAAGAATGATGTTTTCATAAATCTTCCAGAATGATGATAACAAAATTATTAGCGGATACTTTAGTAAAAAAGTAAAAATAGTTACCCTAACTAAATCTACACTAAAATCACATAAAGTAGGACAAATGATTAAAAGTGCAAAAAAAAACTAAAACTAAGCCCCGATCTCTCGGGGCTAATAATCAAGAATCTACTTTATAATTTTCTTTTCTCGTAAAACAGTTTCAACTGTAATAGCACCAATTTCCTGAAGATCATATTTAACACGTGTGCTTGGCTTTTTAATATTGATATATCTGCTAAGATCAATCGGTGTACCTATTACAACAGCATCACATTTTGTGTTATTAATGGTTTTTTCCAGGTCTTTCAATTGTGCGTTGCCGTATCCCATCGCAGGAAGAAGAACGCCGATATTAGGATATTTCTTAAATGTATCTGTAATGGATTTAACAGTATATGGTCTCGGATCAACAATTTCCTTTGCACCAAGTTTTTGTGCAGCAACTGTTCCTGCGCCGTATTTCATTTCGCCGTGCGTAAGTGTAGGTCCATCTTCAACAACAAGTACACGTTTACCGCGAATCATTTCGGGGTGCTCAACTGTGACGGGAGAAGCACCTTCAATTATAGTTGCAGTTGGATTAACCTTCATAACATTATTTCTAACAGTGTTAATTCCGGACATATCTGCAGAATCAATTTTATTAATGACAACAGCATCTGCCAGTCTTAATGAAGTATTGCCGGGATAGTATGTAATTTCGTGTCCGGGTCTGTGAGGATCAACTACAGTGAATGTTACATCAGCTTTGTAGAAAGAGAAATCATTATTGCCGCCATCCCATAAAATCACATCGGCTTCTTTTTCAGCTTCGCGGAGTATTGCTTCATAATCAACACCGGCATAAATAACTCCGCCTCTTGCTACGTGCGGTTCATATTCTTCAATTTCTTCAATTGTGCATTTATGTTTTTTAAGATCTGCATAAGTTGCAAAGCGCTGAACTTTTTGTTTTACAAGATCACCATAAGGCATAGGATGTCTGATTGCAACAACTTTTTTACCGGCTGCAGTTAATACTTCCACAATCTTACGTGATGTTTGAGATTTGCCGCATCCTGTTCTAACAGCAAGAACTGCTATTACTGGTTTAGTACTTTTAACTTCTGTTTCTGCTGCTCCCAGTAATCTGAATGAAGCTCCTGCAGCATTAACAATTGAAGCTTTGGTCATAACATATTCCATCGGTATATCTGAATATGAGAATACGACTTCATCTACTTTTAGTTTTTTAATAAGTGGAACAAGTTCTTTCTCTTCGTAAATCTTTATTCCTTTTGGATAAAGCTTTCCGGCAAGTTCTTTCGGGTAAGTTCTTCCTTCTATGTTTGGAATTTGTGTTGCTGTGAAAGCGACAACGTTGTAGTCTTTGTTGTCTCTGAAGAACACATTAAAATTGTGAAAATCGCGTCCTGCTGCGCCCATAATCAGCACATTTTTGCAAGCCATAAAAATACTCTCCTTTATTCTGTTTGTAATACTATAATTTTTTAAAGATGTCTATTCCGATTTAATTAAAATTTACTTGTAAAATTAAGGGTTTTTAGCCAGAAATAGGAATTTAATAGGGGAAAATCGTTTGCAGATTACAAAAATTAGCTTTAAGTAAATTAAACCAAGCTTTTGAATTAAATTAAGATTAAAAAAATTGCGTTAATCACTTTTTAACTTCAATTTTCGTTTTAATCATTAATAAATGAATTGTAACACCAATCGCGATAGCCAGAAGCATCAGTCGGATGTACAACTCATCTGTAAGAAAATAAGCTGAAAGTGAAATTGATATCCATAAGAGACCTATGTTTAAAACTTTAGCAGTCACAGTAAGTCCTGTTTTATCCTGGTAGTTCCTCAAATACGCTCCAAGAAATCTGTTATTCCTCAGCCATTCATTGGCTTTTGGAGAGCTTTTCATAAAACAGGCAGAAGCAAGTATCAGGAAAATTGTTGTGGGAAGAATTGGAAGAAAAATTCCAAGCACTCCGATTCCTACTAATAAAAACCCGCTGATAAGATATAAATATTTATAGAGTGCAGGAATAATAGCAGCTTTAACTTTCTGTTCAGATGTCATTTGTAAGAATTTAATATATATTTTTGAGAAACATTTTTAATCTGCATAAAAAATTTAAAAAAATCAAATTATAAATCTTTATATTCAAATAGAAAAATTTATAATCTAAATTATTAATTAGAAAAAAGGTTTGATATTACATTGAAAACATTCACAGTAACACGAAGAATTAATTTTTATGCTTGTGATCCGGCAGGAATAATATTTTATTCCCGTGTTTTTGAGTTTGCTCACAGCGCTTATGAACAGATTATCCAATCAATTGAGAAAGAAGAAGACTACTGGAATAATGATAAATATGTTGTGCCGATCATTAAATCAGAATCAACTTTCGTAAAACCAATGAAGTATGGAGATGAAATCACTATTAGTGCTAATGTTATTGAGTTGAGATCTTC
>DATHSU010000454.1:0-7405 GCA_035463895.1 Ignavibacteriaceae bacterium
AATCATGCGGATATGCTGCTAATGTTGAAGTGGCAACTTCGAGAGTGAAAGTAATTCAGAGAGAAAGAGATATTAAAAAAGTTTATGAAATTCACACGCCAAACGTTAAGTCTATTGATGAACTTTGTGAATTCTTAAAAATTGATGAAACAGATTGTGCAAAATCCAGGGTGTATATAAACGATGGCAAAGCTGTTTTAATTCTTATGCAGGGCAACGATGAGGTAAATGAAACTAAACTAGAAAAAGTATTAGGGGGTAATGTTCGTCCGGCTCACCCGGAAGAGCTTATTGAAATTACAGGGGCAGATGCCGGTTCTATTGGACCGATTGGTTACAAAGGAAGAATTATTGCAGATTTAAAACTTGAAGACAGAAATAATCTTTTCAGCGGTGCAAATAAAATCGACTATCACATGGGAGGTATAGATTTTAAACGTGACCTGCCTGACCAGCAGGCAGGTGTGAAAGATATTGAGTATGCTGATCTGAGGATTGTTCAATCCGGGGAGGGTTGTCCTAACTGTGATAGAATTATTGAGGTATTTCCTGCAATCGAGCTTGGTCATATATTTAAACTCGGCACAAAGTACTCCGATTCAATGGGAGCAAAGTTTATTGATGAAAAAGGCGAAGAGCATCCCATAATAATGGGCAGCTACGGAATCGGTGTCGAACGTGTAATTGCCTGCTTCATTGAACAAAGTCACGATGAAAAGGGAATTGTGTGGAGCAAAACTTTAGCTCCTTTTCACGTTCATCTTATCGGTTTGAATTTAAAAAAGCAGGAAATTCTTGATGCCTGTGATAAATTTTATAGTGAATTGAATCAAAACGGAATTGATGTTCTTTTTGATGACCGTGATGCCGCAGCAGGATTCAAGTTTAATGATGCTGATCTGCTCGGTATGCCTATCCAGATAGTTGTTGGTGAAAAGAAACTTAAAGAAAATAAATGTGAAGTTAAGATCAGGAAAACAGGCGAGCGGTTTGATGTTGGGATTGGTGAGCTCATTAGCCGTTTAAAAGATATTCTTAATAAACTTTAATACAGTTTATCTTTTGCAAAATAGTTGATTGGATGGTATAATATTTAAGTTGGATTAAAACGCTATTATCATTTTTTGGATAAAAATATTATAACGTCTTCTTTTGCATGTATTAACAAATAATTATTCAGGAGATTGCATATGCCTCAATATTCACTTAATGTAAACGGAGCAAAAAAAACTGTTGATGTTGACGATGATACACCTCTTCTGTGGGTTCTTCGTGATAATCTTCAACTGACAGGAACAAAATACTCCTGCGGCGTAGGAATTTGTGGAACCTGTGTGGTTCATATTAATGGACACGCTGAAAGATCCTGTTCTGTTTATGTAAGAGACGCCGCCGATAAAGACATTCTTACTATTGAAGGATTGGCAGAGAATCCCGGTCATCCGATCTTTAAAGCGTGGATAGATCAGGAAGTTTCCCAGTGCGGATATTGCCAGCCGGGACAAATAATGACTCTTGCCGCATTGATGAACGAAAACCCAAAGCCAACTGAACAGCAGATAGAAGATACAATGTCAGGTGTTTTATGCAGATGCGGAACTTATCCCCGAATCAAAAAAGCAATTGATAAACTTGTAAACGGGGAGGTGAAGTAATGATAAATTTTGAAAAACAATCCCGCAGAGATTTTATAAAGGTCTGCAGCTTAAGTGCAGGCGGATTATTCCTGGCAGCGTATGTTCCGGCAGCCAATATATTTTCAAAACCCGGCGATGATCCGACGATCTTTTCACCGAGCGCATATATTAAGATTGATTCAAACGGAATTGTAACTGTATTTGTTCACCGGACAGAAATGGGACAGGGTGTTCAAACATCACTGCCGATGATTGTTGCAGAAGAGCTTGAGGTGAACTGGGAAAGTATAAGAATTGAACAGGCTGATGCAGATGAAAAATACGGCAGTCAAAGTACAGGCGGAAGCTGGAGTATCCGCCGTTCTTTTGATCCTTTCAGAGTTGCCGGCGCAACTGCAAAGGAAATGCTAATTACTGCTGCAGCAGCTAAATGGGGAATAAGTGTTTCTGATTGTTATGCAGAAAACGGATTTGTTATCAGCAAAACAAATGGGAAAAAATTTTCTTACGGTAAGCTTGTAACAGATGCCGCAAAACTTCCTGTTCCGCAAAATGTTAAGCTCAAAGATCCAAAAGATTATAAAATCATTGGTAAGCGTGTTAAAAGATTGGACACACCGGCTAAGCTGTATGGCACCGCTAAATTCGGAATTGATGTTGTTGTGCCGGGAATGGTTTATGCTGCTGTAAAACGTTCGCCCACTTTCGAGGGAACAGTTATATCATTTAATGATGCTAAATCAAAAGCCATTAGCGGTGTTCTCAACGTTGTACAGATTAAAAGCGGTGTTGCTGTTATAGCAGATTCAACATGGAATTCATTCAAAGGAACCGATGCTCTTGATGTTCAATGGGATCCGGGACCGCATACAAATGTGAATAACGAATCCATAAGAAATCTGTTTTCGGAAAAACTTGATACCGAGGGAACCGAAGTTGAAAAAATTGGTAATCCCGATAGTGTTAATAAAGATTCATTAACTTCGCTTGATGCAATTTATGAAATGCCTTTCCTTGCTCATGCACCGATGGAGCCGGTCAATTGTGTTGCTGATGTGAAAGCCAACAAAGCTGAAATATGGGCACCGACTCAAAATCCTCAGGGTTTGCAAAGAGCAATTGCCAATCTTCTTGGCTTAAAAAATGAAGATGTGATAGTTCATGTTACTTTGCTTGGCGGCGGCTTCGGAAGAAAATCTCATTCAGATTTCGGACTTGAGGCTGCTGAAATTTCAAAAGCAGTTGGTAAACCTGTTAAGTTAACATGGACAAGAGAAGACGATATGAAGCATGGACAATTCCGTCCGGCAAGCACACATAAGTTAACCGGAGCAGTTGATAAGAATGGAAGGGCAGTTCTGTTTTCACATCATGTTATAATGCCTTCAATAAGGGCACAACTTAGCGGTAATTCACCAAAGGAACCGGGAGATTTTGATATTGTTGATGGTACAAGAAATCTGCCTTACAGAATACCCAATATTAAGATCAGCGCTACTAATGTATTTACACCTGTTCCGTTGTGGTACTGGCGTGCGGTTTACAATTCACAAAATCCGTTTATTGTTGAAAGCTTTATTGATGAGCTTGCTTCTGCCGCAGGTAAAGATCCGATTGAATTCAGATTGCAAATGATGGACCCCGAATCAAGATTAACAAATGTATTAAAACTTGTTAAAGAAAAATCTAACTGGAACAGAAAATTACCCGAAGGAAGCGGAAGAGGGGTTGCTGTTGCCGCTTGTTACGGTAGTTTCAGCGCACAGGTTGCAGAAGTTACTGTGAAGAATAACAGAATAAAGCTGGACAACTTTGTTTGTGCAATTGACTGCGGTATAGTTATCAATCCGGATACTGTCGAAGCACAAATGGAAGGCGCAATAGTATTTGCGATAACTGCCGCATTGAAAGGTGAAATAATCATTCGTAATGGCGGAGTAGCATCCGGCAACTATGATGATTATCCGATTATGGATTACAGTGAAATGCCAACAGTTGAAACTTACATTGTAAAAAATGATTTACCGGTAGGCGGAGTTGGTGAAGTTGGAATTGCAGCGTCAACACCCGCATTTATAAATGCAATTTATAATGCAACCGGAAAACGGATAAGAAAGCTGCCGGTTAAGTTAGTATAATTTAGTTATACATAAGGCTGTCCTATGACAGCCTTAATTATTTACTTTATTTAAAAAGCCACCTGCGCACCAACCAGCAAAGTATGATGTTTGGGCATTGATTTAGTCGGGACAACATAATTGATTCTGAACTGCGAAATTTTTGAGGGCCATATATTCAAGCCGAGAATTGCCTGTTCGTTTGCATCAACGGATTCATTCATCTTGAAACTATCCCATCTTAAAAGAACCTGAAAATTGCGCATAAACATATAACCGATTGTGCCCTGATAACTCAATGGTTCGATTTCCTCGCCTACGGCAGGATCAAGTTTGGCATAAACAACTTCACCGCTTAACATCCACTTATCGTATTCTAATCTCGTATCACCGCCGAAAAGAAATCTTTTACCTTCGAATGCATTGTTGATAGGGGATATATTCACATTTTTATCATTGCTTTGAGCAACATTTACTGCAATCTCCAGCTTATCGCTTTTATTTTGGGATATGGCAGGATTGAAAGATAGTCTGCCAACATACATCATATCGTTATTATCATTCCCTGATGAAGAATACCTGTTGCCGTTAAATACACCTGCTGAATAAGTTAATTGTGTTCCGGGAATTAACCCTCTTGCGGTGACGCCAATCTGTCTGTTTGGAACCAGCGCTACAAGCTGTGCTCGACTGACAAAATCGGTATAAGGTGTGCTTATCAAAAATTCTCTGCTGAAAGGAGCTTTATACAAACCGGCATCTACAATAAATGATTTATCTAATTCATAATAAATTCTTGCATCCAGAATTGAAGGAGAACGCGTAAATGAAGTTTGTATGGCATAGCCAATTCCCTTATCAAACTTGCCGGAAAGCTTAAACCTCAAATTGGTAAGTTCAAATCCGTTTGTACCTGCCTCACGTTCGATCTGAAAATTGCCTGTAGTCTGCAGGACCAGACCAATCCTCAAGTATGGCTTGCTGAATGTATTCTTAAATTCTTCAAATAAAGGTTCATCTTTTTCCTGAGCGAATGCAGGAACGGATAAAAGTAAAACAGTTGTTAGCAAAACTGTCTGTAAAAATTTCATTATTTCTCCTTCGACTAATTGAAATGTTATTTATAAACGGACGCAGAAGTTTTTCTCAAAAGATTTTGAAAACCACATCCAAAGTTAATGTTTTGTTTTGATTTTTTTCAGAGAGGGAAGCCGATAACTGCAGCAAATCTTGTCTTTTCTCCTCTGTCATTAAATTTTGTTGCTGCTGTTATTCGAATGGTATTCTCAATAAGGAAACTGGCAGAGATAAATGCCTGATAATTTAAATCGATGCTTTGAAAAGTTCTGTCTCTTATTATTATGAGATCATCAGGATTAAGAACAGCACCGGCTCGTAGTTCAAGAATATCAAGAGGGATGATTACTAAACCAAGAGTTATGATGGCATTTTTTAGTTTGTAATTGTCTTTAAAATCTGCATCGGCATACAGACTGAATTTTTCATTAAATAAAACCAGTCCGACTCCCGCAGAATAGTTTCTTGGATAATCTATACTGTCGAATTTTATTTCATTAAGATTTCTTGCAAGAAAACCGAGGTTCAGAAAGCTGAATGGTTTAAATATAAAACCGGCATCAAAAGAGAATAGCTTAAGTTGATATGATGAATAAGCTGCAACCGTATATCTGTTTGAACTGCCAATTGAAATAACATCATTGCCGTAGGAGAGATTAACAGAGTAATTCTGAAGTCTCACATTATTAATGTTATAGATATCCTGGTAGCCAAATGCAAAGTTGCTGAAGGTAATAAAGGCGGATGAATTTCCCTGTGAAGAAAATTCATCAAAATCATAACCAAATAGAACACCGGTATTGTCTTTCCTGATACCCATTGATGCAGGGTTATGGCTTGTAGAGCCTAATCCTGAAGCTTCAGCAACAAAAAATATTCTCTGCATTTCAGTCAAACGGGTGAGACCTTGCTGAGCAAATAACCCTGCACTGCAGGTAATCATAAATATTACAACGAATCTTATGAACCTTATCATTTATCCTTAGAACAAAACCTTTGTAAAAGTTAAACCAACCTGGCTGAAATTATTTTCACCAAATATTTCGCGCATAGTGTACTGGATTCCAAGTCTGAAATCATCAAATAAAAACTCTACTCCGAATTTAACAGCCAATCCGAATTTAAACTCTGTGGTTGTTTCCTTTGAATTAAACTGTGGAAATGAGGGATAATTCTGCTCAAGAGTTTTATAAACAAGATGGCCTTCCACCATTGGTGTAACAAAGAAATCATAGAATCCGGCTGATTGCGGATAAATATTTAATTGTCCTCCGGCACTAAAAGTTGTAACAACCGATCCGCCTTTCAGGTTAACAGAAAGCTGTGGATTCTGGGTGACGAGATTATCTTCATTCAACACAAAATAATTTGCAGATAAACCGCCAACTGCCGAAATATCGAGACCTTCATATTGCAAAAGATGGAATCGACTATGATATCCTATACCGAAACCGGGTCCGAAATTATTTCCGAAAGTGGAATTATACCCAGCTTCAATGACATCATATCTTGGATGAATATATCGTTCTCTTACAGTAAGTCCGGCATACTGATCCACCATTGTCATTCTGCTAGCGCCGATTCTGCCTGTGTATTCAATGGTTCGTAATCTATTTTTGGGAATTGAAAGTCTGCCCACTTCAGTATCCAGAGTTAGATTTTCGGAATCTTCAAAATAAATATTACCTTCAAAACGGGTTCCGCTGCTCAAATGAACTATTACTATTTCACCTCGCTCGGCATACTCACTTGATATATATTCAATTTTTAGCAAGTCTCTTTTAGGAATAGTAAGATTTCCGGATTCGGTTTGCAGCATAATCATATTTAAACTTTTTGCAAGAAGAAATCCTGCAACCACATTGCCGTTTCTCAAGTAAACCACAACGGGATCATTAATAATGAATTTATAACCGTCACCAGTTTTATCAGAAGTCAGATCAATCTTATCTTCATCAACAGGTCCCATCTTAATGAAAGGATTGTATGAAATGCTTTGAATATTCTGGCGGTTTATTGTTAACTGTCCGAGTTCATACTCAAGCAGTATGTGTTCGGGCTGCTCTTCGATAATTCTTCCAACAATAACTTTGCTGTTTTTAAGAACAATGTTTACTTCCTGAGCAAAAGAGCTTAGGTTTAGTAGTAAAACAACAATTATTATATAAACTATATTTTGCTTTTTCATCAAAATATCTCCTTAAAAAACTTTATTCGCTGAAGAAACTATTTATTAAACTGTAAGAATTAACCTGAGCGGGCAGCTCTGTGCCGTCCTCGAAAACAATCTTCTCTTTGCTGTACGCACCTACCCACCAGTAGTAAACTTTTGAAGTTTGAAGAGCCGGACCGGAGTAAGCAAATTCAGTTGCTGTAATTTTTCCCGAAGACCAGAATACATCTGAGAAGGGTGCATTACTCACGAATACCTCATAATGAACAGCATCAGCTACAGAATTCCATTTAAAGATACGCGGATTGCCAAACCTTGTATTATTAGCCGGGCTGACAAGAAGCGGACTAGATAGTATTTTATCCTTAGCTGCTTTGCTTGGAAGACTTTCTTTATAGCCG
>DATHSU010000455.1:0-2933 GCA_035463895.1 Ignavibacteriaceae bacterium
CGTGTAAAAGTTAATTTCACAATGCTGTATGAATTTTTTGCAGACACTCAGAGTGAACTATTAAAGAAAAAATTATATGAAAAGAATAGGAACCCAAATAAAAGAAAATGAATCTTTTTTAAAACGGGAGGATTATCAAAAAGGTCTCCTGCGAAAACTTGATGCTGCAAAAGAAAAATTAAAAGAAGGCGGCGGTAAAAAAGCGATTGAAAAGCATAAAGCTAAGGGAAAGCTTACTGCACGTGAAAGAATCAACTTACTCATTGATGATCCTAAAAAGTTTTTTGAACTATGCACTTTCGCTGCTTATGGAATGTATGAAGAATACGGCGGCGCACCATCATCCGGAACAATTTTTGGAATTGGGAAAATCCATAATCGTAATTGTTTAATTGTAGCAAACGATGCAACAGTAAAAGCTGGTGCCTGGTTTCCAATTACTGCAAAGAAAAATCTCCGTGCTCAGGAAATAGCTATGGAGAATCGTTTACCAATAATTTATCTCGTTGACAGTGCCGGTGTTTTTCTTCCTCTCCAGGATGATATTTTCCCGGATAAAGAGCACTTTGGCAGGATCTTCAGAAATAATGCTAAAATGTCCTCAATGGGAATTCCGCAGATTGCAGCTATAATGGGACCCTGCGTTGCCGGAGGTGCTTATCTACCTATCATGTCCGATGAAGCTCTAATAGTTGAAGGTGAAGGATCAGTATTTCTCGCTGGTGCTCATTTGGTCAGAGCGGCTATAGGCGAAGTTATTGATAACGAAAGTCTTGGCGGTGCAAAAGTTCAATCCAACATTTCCGGTGTTACCGATTATATAATGAAAAATGATAAAGAGTGTATTGAGCAGATACGGAGTCTGGTTTCAAAGTTCGGAAGAAATGAAGCGGCAGGATTTGACAGGATAGAAAGCAAAATGCCAATGTTTTCCCCAAACGAAATTCCTGGTGTGCTTCCGGAAGATACTATCAAACCTTATAACACCTACGAAATTCTTTCTCGTATTGTTGATGACTCTGAAATAGATGAATATAAAGCGGGTTATGGAAAAACATTAATAACCGCTTACGGAAGAATTGACGGTTGGGCTGTTGGTATAGTAGCTAATCAAAGAAGTGTGGTTAAAAATGAGCAAGGTGAAATGCAGGTTGGCGGAGTTATTTATTCTGATTCTGCAGATAAGGCTACACGATTTATAATGAATTGTAATCAGAAAAAAATACCATTAATATTTTTGCAGGATGTAACCGGATTTATGGTTGGCAGTAAAGCCGAGCATGGAGGAATAATAAAAGACGGCGCAAAGATGGTAAACGCTGTTGCCAATACTGTTGTTCCAAAAATTACAATCATCACAGGCAATAGTTTCGGTGCCGGCAATTATGCAATGTGCGGAAAAGCTTATGATCCAAGATTTATATTTGCTTATCCGAATGCAAAAATTTCTGTTATGGGAGGAAATCAGGCCGGCAGTGTTCTGCTTGATATAAAACTTAAACAGGAAGAGAAAAGCGGTAATAAGTTCAGTGATGAAGAAAAGAAAAAATTATTGAATGATATTCTCAAATCCTACAATGAAAAAAGTACGCCGTACTATGCTGCTGCCAGATTATGGATTGATGAAATAATTGAACCGGCAAAAACACGTGAATGGATTTCAATGTGTATAGAAGTTGCAAACAATAACCCGGAAATGCCAAGATTTAATCCTGGCGTCATACAGACTTAGAATATTTATCACTTAGATACTAGGAGCACTGAGATCCACTTGGTATTGCTTAGTGTAATAAGTTGTCCCTGCTTGGCAGGAAAGTTAGTGGTGAAAATGAAGTTGTTAAAAATAATTCTGATTTTCTTATTTACTCTCTCTCTCCAGGCACAGCAAAGCAAACTATCCAAAGCTGTCAATCATATTTCTGAATACATTGCATCCGAACAATTTGTCGAGCTTAAAAATAAGATCGGTGATATAGCTGCTACCGATTCGATATATACAGCAGCAATAACATTTACAGGAAAGGATTATCCTGAAGCTCTCCTATCATTAATGTTAGCTACTGTTCCTTATCGTGAAGTTCCGATTCAGATTCCATTGATAAATCTTGTTATTAACTATCCGCTTACATCTGCAGATGAAGAAACTTTCCTAGAAAAAAATAAAAATCTTCCCAGTTCTCTTTTTCTTGATACACCAAAAAATAATTATGGGGATAAGGATAAACTTGCACATTTTTTTGGCAGTGCGTTTCTGTCATATGAATCCCGATTCTTTGATTTGGGAATGCTAATTGGTTATTTTGTGGAAGCGTTTGAAGAAAGTTTTAAAGTACAATCTTCTATTGATTTACGTGATCTTGACGTTAATGAATATGGTAGATTATTCGGTAAAATATTAAAAGAAGACAAAACAATTTTGCCATCACAAATAATATTATTACGATCACTCAGATATATCAGAATTATTTTATGAAATCAATTTTAATCATAGACGACGAAAAAGAAATTTGCGAAAGTATTCAAATGATACTCGAATACGAAGGGTATCAGCCTCAATACACGACAAGTGCACTGGAAGGACTTGAAAAAATCAGTGTTGGAGAGTTTGTGGCTTTGCTTCTCGATATTCAAATGCCTGAAATGAACGGCTTTGAGGTACTTAAAAAAGTTAAAGAGGCAAAACCGGAAACTTCTGTCATAATCATATCAGCACATGGAAGTTTGGAGAATGCAATACAGGCAACCAAGCTTGGGGCATTCGACTTCATTGAAAAACCAATTGACCGTGAAAAACTTGTTATCAGTGTAAGGAATGCTGTTGAACAGGCTAACCTGATACTTGAGAATAAAGAAATTAAAATGTCTCTTCTCGGCAGCGGTGAAATTCTAGGTAGAAGCAAAGCAATGATGCAGGTTCTTGAAATTATTGAACG
>DATHSU010000456.1:0-17960 GCA_035463895.1 Ignavibacteriaceae bacterium
GGATAATCTTTAATATTAAATCCGAATTCTCTTATAAAAAGAATTACTAATAGAATAATTGAAGGTAGAGTTATAAAAAGTCTGTACTGCTCAAAATGCTCACTGGTAGCAGTTAGAAGACCAATAATAATTGCTGCCAAAAGTATTTTTTGACTATAAAAGTAGTAAAGAATTAAACTTAGTATTATTACGACCTGAGGAGTTAAAAACTCTGATGTAAAAGAAAGATATAAAGAGATTAATAACGCTATAAGAGTTAGAAAAAGATCACCTTTTCCTATTTTGGGATTATTAGTCAACACAAATAATGGAGTCCTATATTTTCTTCGCAGAACAAACGAAACTTTGAGATAATATCTTACCAGCAATACCAGTTTCGATTATTTTTGAGATTCGGATTATAAACCGAATTATTTTCCACAGTACTAACCTTACGGCACCTTTAATATTTTTTGCAATAGGCATAACCTCGTAGAATCTAACTTTTCTAAAACCTGTAGTAAGTAAAATCTGCAATAGTGAAGTAGGATTAAAAATTGTTAAATGTGTAAGGTCACCATAGATTATTCGACCGGGAAAAAATCCTTCACCATTTGGCGTGTGTATTATTAGTGATCCATCTTTATTCAGTAGATCATTTAATCCTGAAAATAATGCAGGTAATTCGTCTTTTGAAAAATGTTCAACAAAATCCAATGTCAAAACAATATCAAACTTTTCTTTATTAGTCTTGAAAAATTCGAATATATTTTTTACTTCTGCATTTAGTCCTTTTCCGACGGCTTCTGTTATTTGTTCTTCAGAAATATCAATCCCGTAAATGTTTGTAAATCCTTCTTCTCTAAAGAACTGCATTACATATCCATTACCGCAGCCAACTTCAATAATTTTACAATCTTTAGAATACTCTCTGAGCAGCGGCAAATATCTTCTCTTATAAATTTCATAATCTGACTTTTTATCCTTGTCAGATTTGGCGGAAGTTACTTTTTTATAATCAGAAACATAATTCTGGTATAACTTTAATCGAAAATCTTCTTCTGTATTATTTATCAAATTCATATTTTTTTCCTCTTGCTGCTATTCTCAACACTTTTTGAAATGTTTTAATTGATGAATGATTAATTAAATACAGATTTATTGAAAATATAAATATAAAAAGAAGAAGCTTTAGTAAGGTAAAGATTATGTTTTCTGAAAAAAGACTAATTAAAAAGTCGGCTATGTACATTGCTACAATGGCGCTAAAGGAACAAAATATTATTTCGTACAAAAATTTCATACTTTTATTCATTAATAGCTTTTTCTCTACCAAAAGATAACTGGCTATGAAAAAAAACATATAGCTAATTGAACTACTAAGCGCTAATCCATCCTGAAGGTAATCTCCAACAAAAATATAATTAAGTAATATTTTTAGTAAAATACCAACAATAGTTATGAATAATAAGTGTTTTATGAGTCCAAGACTATAAAGCATTTTATTAAAAACACTATAGATTGAATAAAATATGAGACTAATAGAAAAATAAAAAAGTACATTTGATGTAATGATTGTGTCCGTTGCCGAAAATTTACCTCTCTCAAATAGTATTTTAAGCACCAGATCACCAAAGAAAATTAAAATAAAAGTAATAGGGATGAATAATACTATATTTATTCTGATACTCTCCTCTAAACTTTTACGAAGTTCGTCAAATGAATTCTTACTTATAAAATTAGAAAATCTGGGAAAGAGCACCGTTGCCAGAGCCACTGATAATATTGATAGCGGCAGATGAAATGTTATTTGAGCATAATTGAGGGCCGCAATTCCACCTGTAGGTACCATGCTGTAAAAATATCTGTCAATTAATAAGTACAGTTGTCCGATAGTTTCAATTAGAATAATTAGCAATAAAGCCTTGGGAAGATAGTACCTCAAATTTTTTAGTAAACTAAATAATGCTTTAGATTCATAAATCATCTTTGTATTTATAATCAGAAAACCTAATTGGAAGACTGAACTGATTGCATATCCCACAGGTATCACATAAATTCCAAGATTGCCAATCAGTATTAGTAAGATAACCAGGAATGATGCGTTTAAAATTAACTGAGAATAAGCCGGAAAGCGAAATTCAAACTTTATATGCATATATGCTGATAAAACCGATATAGCTGCCTGAAGTGGAATTGTAATTAAAAATATTCTAAAAATATTTGATGCAGTATGCTTAGTGTAAATATCTGCCTGAAAAAGATAAACGTCTATAATCAGGTGAGATAAAAAATATAATATGCCAGATATCAAGATTCCCGCAGCTGTAAATAGATATAGATTTAACTGGATAAAACTATCCGACTTTTCGGGATTCGATTTAAGTATATTGTTGTAGGCGGGTATAAGATAATTCTGAGCTAAATAATAAATTATTACGTTAAGAGTTAAAGGTAAAACAGCACCTACCAAATAAATATCAAACTCTTTCTGAAGACCGAAAAGACTGGCAAACAAAACCTCTCTTAAAAAACCTAACCCTTTAGAAAGTAAACCAGTTATTGAGATGAATATTGCGCCCCCCGCAACTGTGGAAGTGAACTTTTTAACCATCTTTTGGTTAAACCGGGCTAATTATTTTCTTGAAAAAATCAATAGTCATTTTCAGACCGTCGCTTCTTGTAACTTTTGGTTCCCAGCCTAAAACCCTTCTTGCTTTTGTTATATCCGGCTGCCGGACTTTCGGATCATCCAAAGGTAATTCTTTATGTACAATTTTGCTTCTGCTTCCGGTAAGTTTAATAACTTCATTGGCAAATTTGTTTATAGTTATCTCTTCAGGGTTACCAATATTAACTGGTTCAATTTCATTAGACATAAGCAGCTTGTAAATTCCTTCAATTTGATCGGATACATAACAAAAACTCCGGGTTTGATTACCATCGCCGAATACAGTTATATCATCACCTCTTAATGCCTGACCAACAAAAGCAGGTAATGCTCTTCCGTCATTTAATCTCATACGAGGACCAAAAGTATTGAAAATTCTTACTATGCGAGTATCAACACCATGATACCTGTTATATGCCATAGTCAATGCCTCAGCAAATCTTTTTGCCTCATCGTATACTCCGCGAGGACCAATCGGATTAACATTGCCCCAGTAATCTTCAGCCTGAGGATGAATATTTGGATCTCCATACACCTCAGAGGTTGATGCCAATAAAAAACGTGCTTTTTTTTCTTTTGCTAAACCCAAAACTTTGTGTGTACCAAGCGATCCTACTTTTAGAGTTTGAATGGGAAGATTTAAATAGTCAATGGGACTTGCAGGTGATGCAAAATGTAAAATATAATCTATTCTGCCGGGCACATAAATATAATTTGTTACATCGTGTTTAATAAAACTAAAATCTTCATTACCAAACAAATGAGCAATGTTTTCGGTATTGCCGGTTAAGAGATTATCAATGCAAATTACTTTCATACCTTCCTGGAGAAGTCTGTCACATAAATGAGATCCCAAAAAACCAGCTCCACCAGTTACTACTGCAATCTGTTTATACATCTTTTTTTGTTTCTGATTTGATAAAGTTTTTTAGAAGATAATTTTTTCTTTCCATTACTAAAAAGAAGAGCGATATTAGCATGAAGACAAATATCCCGCCAAAAAAAGTTGAGAAAAGAATTCTTGGACTATCTGCTTTTAGAGGAAAAATTGCTTTATCTAAAACTTCAACGGTTGGTAAATCCCTGTTTTCCTGAATTTTTTCTTTGTAATACTGCTGCTGCAATAAAGTATAAACTTCGTTTTGAATTTTAATTTCTCTAAGCAATGATGTTAATTCCTTGCCTAACTCCGGTACTTCTTTAAATGCAAGTAAATAATCCTGATTACCTAATTCAAACCGGTTGTATTGCTGCTGTAATTGAGAAAGCTTTTGTCTGAGGGACTGCAATTCTTTGCTTTCTTCAGTCAAATTGGATTTCAATAATCCAATCTCTATTTCGGTTTTCATTATTTCGGTTTTAATTTTTGCAGCCGCATCAATTACTGCACTTACCTGTTCTGGAAGAGCAACCGTTTTATTTTTTTTCTGAAATTCAACCAATGCATTTTCAACAGAATCCATTTTAACTTTTGTTGTTATAAGTTCTGCTTCGATATATTCTCTTGTTCGTTTAGCTCTAGAAGAAAGTTTTTCTCTGTTTATTTTATCCAGTGCTTCAACAAATGAATTAGACAAATCAGCTACAAATTGTTTCACGGTGTCAACTTCATCAAAAAGCATTGGAATAAAAGAAGTTGAAACACCAACACTTACTTTTAGAATTCCCTCTTTATTTATATCAACTTTTAACTTTTTACTAATTTCTTTAGCTGCTTCAATTTCATTTTCAGCATCAAAATATTCAACAAGATTATGTTTTTTTACTACATATTCAGCCACAGATCTGCTTTTTAAAATCTCTGCAAATAATTGAGAGTTTGCATTGGTAAAACTCCCGCTAAGTAAACCTGAAAAGTCCTGACCGCCAATTAAACTGCTTAGTGAACCCATCTGACTTTTATTTTCGGGAGGAAGAATTGTTGCCGGTGAGGAGTAAGTCCGCGGATAAAGAAATAAAAGAATAATAAATAAAAAAATACTTGTTAGTATGGTAATCTTTAAAATCTTTACTCTATTAAAAAGAATGATATTCAAAATATCGTGAAAGCTCATAATTACCTTATTTTGTTGCTACTATAACGGCTACTGTTGCAGCAATTATTGCAGCAACCTGACCTAATATTTGAAGTGAAGTGGTAAATACATCCCAGAACTTTGGGCCCGGCGGGTCTTCCGGAACCCATATAGTATCACCGGGATCGAGTTTATCAATATCATCTGCATCAATCCATTCACCGGTATTAGCTTTAATTACTCTAACATCGTGCTCAAGAGCTCTCCACCCAAAGCCACCGGCTAATTTAATATAATCATCAACGCTATATTTGTTAACATATATTATTTTCCCCGGTCTTAAGACCTGTCCTAACATAATTACATAATTTTTTTCTTCAGGAATGTATATATAGTCATTATTCTTAAGGATAATATCTTCCTCAGCAGCATTTTGTTTAAATAACTTTTCAAAGTCAATAATTACTTTTCCCTCGCGTTGACGTGATTTTGCTTTTAGATAGTCATATTCATCATCTGTCATATCAACTCGCGGAATTAATTTTAATCTTTCCAATTCCGGATCTACAGGCACATCAATTTCAGTCCTGAGCAAGTATGCATTTACTAAAGAAGCCTCTTCCAAAAAACCGCCCGCTTCTTTAACAATTTCACTCAACTTTGTCACATCTCTTTTAATTTTATAGAAACCGGGATACCTAATCTTACCTTCAATTTTTACGTAGTGCGGCAGCAAGTATTCAGGAATTTCACGTATTATTATTAAATCTTTATTCTTCAACTCTGTGCGTTCATTAAGCAGCTGATCAAAATTAAAATACAAACTAAATTGGGATTTGCCATCATCGCTGAATCGAATCAATTCTATGGAATCTTTCCGTGCTTTTGTAAGAAATCCTCCTGCCAGATCTATTAGGTCAGCTAAATCTTCGCCCTCAACATACTCGTAACTTGCTGGAAATTTTATTTGTCCAACTATGGAAACTACTTTATCTGTTTTATCAACTATCACTACATCACCTTCTCTTAATAAGGGATTGTTTGAGAAATCACCTTTACGTAAAAAGGTCAACAAGTCGAAAATATTTTTTTCACCATTAACAGATTGAACAGTAATATTTCTATAATTAGATGTTTCAGTCAAACCAGAGGAGGAGCGTAATAAATCCAATAGTCTTGCATTAGACTTTAAAGTTATAGAAGACGGAGAAACCACATCACCAATAAGTGAAACTTTAATTCTTCTGAAATCAGCAAGAGAAATGAATATATCTACATCTTTATAATACTTATTTAGCTTTTCTGTTATTATTCTCTTAGATTCGGCAAGCGTTTTATTCTTTAGTTCTATTCCTCCTGCTCTGGGAATATATAGATTCCCTTCATAATCAATTTGTAATTTACTGGCAGTTTCTTGCATTCCACTTATTGAAATGAAGAGAATATCACCTGGCCCGACTATATATTTTTCTTCATCAATCACCCCGCTGGTGGCTTCACCTGAAAAACCAGCTATTGTAATAGAATCCTGAATAGTCTGAAAAGATCTCTCTGTGTAGTCAGGTTTAAACTGAGCTAATAAAAAAGTTGAATAGAGATAAATGAAAAAAGCGGCTAGTTTAAATTTCAATTTTATTCCTGATTTATTTGGGAAGATTTATGTCGAAATTTTTAGTGAAACTTTTCTTAATGAAATTAAAGTAACTAAAAATGATAATAACGGTCCGCTGATTGACATTATTATAAGAAACTGCACATAATCAAATTTGATTACTTTTATTGTTGAAATATAACCACCGGCATAAGAAATTATCAAGTAAAACAGAATACCCGCTGCAAAAGCTGAGAGTAATCCTATCATTAAACCATTAAGAATTATCGGAATTTTTATAGTCGAAAGTTTAGCTCCGACTAATTTCATTGTTTCAAACTCTTCGGTCCTAGAGTTTATTATTAGCCTCACAGTACTATATACAAGATAAATAGATACTAATAGTATTATGGCAGTTATACCGAGTATGTAAAGTCTGAATTCTTTAATATAAGATAAAAGTTTCTGCATATAGTCATCCCGATAAACAACCTCGTCTACCCAGGGAAATGCTTCAAGCGTGCTGATGATTTTTTTTACCGAGTCTTGTTCAGCAAAATCACTTTTTAACTTCAGGTTGAATGAGGAAGGAAGAGGGTTATAATCAAGAATTTTTCTAAAATCTTCCCCTGTTTCTTTGATGAATATTTCTACAGCTTTTTCTTTACTGATAAATTCAGCATTAGATATAAAACCGGTATTAAGAATTTCCTCCTGAATATTTTCAAATTTATTCTTCTGTACAGAATCTTTAAGAAAAACACTTATACTTATGTTTTCTTTAAGATAGTTCTCAAGATTTTCTGAGGACTGATAAAGAAAATATGAAATTACAATAAGTACAACAGCTATTGATGTTGAAACAAATGTAAGAAAAGAAGATAGTTTAGCTCTTGAGAATAATCTGAGAGATTCTTTAATAAAAAACAGGATCATTTGCCTGAGATAATAATTATTAACTTTTTAAACTTACTAAAAATTTGATTCATCAATCCATCGTATTATTTGCCACTTGTCAGAATTAAAATCCTTTCTTAAAGATAAATTCACACGACCATCAACTCTAACAACATCTGTTGGATTAAAAGTGATTGTAAGATTAAAGCTCCTTACAATATTTGCTATAGTTGAATCTTCTGTTATCAACACAATATTATTCCAGATAAGATCTAACCGCTGAGAATTATGAAACAGACCATTAGTAACACGCATTTCTTCATCTCTTCCCCAGCTAACATCAAATCCCTGATCATAATCTCTATAAGTAAAAACAAAATCATCACTGATAAATTCCCCATAAATGGTTGTGTCCTTAAACGTATATGCATATTGAAAATTCTGAAAAACTCCTTGAACATTTTTCAGATCCGATAAGGGCGGTCTTATATCGGAAATGCTTTCATCAAACTTTGGAGCAAATGGATTTGTGCATCCAATTACTGAAATAAATAAAATTAAAATTATGTATGATATCTTTTTAATAGTATTTACCTTTTAATTCACTCCAGCTCTGGAGATCGGGAAGTTTAATATCCTGCCAGAAATAAATTGCCCAAATTGAACGTGAATCGTTAACAAGATTAAAGCGGAGATTGCCTTGATAATTATCTGATTCCGGCTGATTAATCGGAAGATTGATGAAGTATGTTGCCGAATAAACTACTGTATCACCCGTTCTTGAATAAGATTCATTACTAAAAGTAAGTGTTAATGGAAAGTCTGGATTAACACTTGCAATAACACTGCTAAAATATCTTTGTTCATCACTAACATCCCATCCGTCAGCTAAAAATTGGTATTGAGAAATTACCTCACCTGAGGGCTGAAATAAAAATTGTCTTGAAGAAAATGAGGAATCTATCAAACAAGCAACATAATTCTGAACATTTTTGTCCGAAAAAGAGTTTTTAAGGTTTTCTATTACTATTTCAGGTTCGGTAGCAATTTGAAAATTAGACCTGCCCTGATCAGGTAATTCCGGATCCCTGGTAGTAAATAACTCGCATCCAGAAAAAAACGGAATACAAAGTAACAGAAGCAATTTAATTTTAATTTTCATTTTCTTGCTATTATAATAATTCTTGGTGAAGAATACTGTTCAAACTTGTTTCCATGAAAATCACCAAATGTTTTTTCAATTGCAAATCCAATCCTAATCAACTCATTAACAAGTTCTTCCTCACTGAACATTCTAACTGATTCAAAATATTCTTTTGAATGACCGCTGTTTGTTACTATGATTTTTTTATTGACACGTAATCCATCGATCTTTCTTTTCTGGATTACTTCACCATTTTTTATTTTTTCACGCGACTCGGGATTAAGATTTTTTTCAACAAAATTTCTGTTAAAAAAATCTAGGACAAAAAAGCCGTTTGAAATTAAATGATCGTATGCTGTTTTTAATATCCGGAAGTTTTCACTATCACTTTCAAAATACCCAATACTGGTAAACAGATTTACAATAAGATCAAACTTACCAGAATGAGCAAAATTTCTTAAATCAGATTGAATAAACTTTATCTTAAGATTTTCGTCTTCAGTTTTTTTTTGCGCAGTAGAAAGCATTTTCCAGCTTAAATCTACGGCAGTTACATCAAATCCTTTCCTGGCAAATAGAATCGAATGTCTACCTGTTCCGCAGGCCATATCCAGAACTTTTGATGATCTTTCAAGTGAAATGCTATTTAGAATAAGATCAACCAGAACTTCTGCTTCGGATTCGTTTCTATGCTGATAAACATTTAAATATTCATCTGTTTCAAACCATTCCTTAAACCATTCATAACTCATAAATCAATCCTGTTCAGCATTGCTCTACCAATAGTTGCTTCATCAGCAAATTCAAGATCACCACCAATAGGCAACCCTCTGGCAATTCTTGTTATTTTTATGCCAAGTGGTTTTAATAGCTTAGCTAGATATAAAGATGTTGTTTCACCTTCTGTATCAGGATTTAGTGCAAGTACAACTTCTTTAATGTTTTCACTTTCAAACCTTCTCATTAATTCCTTTATTTTAAGTTCATCCGGTCCAACACCGGATAAGGGAGACAAAACTCCACCTAAAACATGGTATAATCCGGTATACTCATGAGATTTTTCAACTGCGATAACATCGCTTGCTTCCTCAACAACACAAATGATAGTTGTATCTCTTTTAGGACTCTGACATATTTTGCATAAAATATCTTCGGATAAATTAAAGCATTTAGAGCAAAACCGGATTTTGGTCTTTAAATCCTGTATGGCATTTATCAGATTTTCAACACTTTCCGGCGAACTTTTAAGCAAAAACAAGGCAAGTCTTTGAGCCGTCTTTTTCCCAATTCCAGGTAATTTACTCAGCTCTTCAATTGCAATATGTAAGGGTTCAGCAATCAGCAATTTAAAAACCCGGAATATTCATTCCCGGAGGAATCATACCTTTAGTTACTTTAGCCATTTCCTCCTCAGCAAGTTTTGCGGCAGATTCAAGTGCTTTATTGACTGCAGCCACAACCAGATCCTCTAAAATCTCTTTTTCTTCAGAATTTATCACTTGCGGATCAATTTCAACAGAAATAATTTCTCTGTTGCCATTTGCAGTGGCTTTTATCATTCCACCACCGGCCTCTTCACTTACTGTCTTATTTCCTAACTCACTTTGCACTTTTTGCATTTCGGCCTGCATTTTTTGCACTTGTTTTAACATTCCTTGCATTCCGCCCTTCATTACACATATCTCCTTTGTTATCTATTTATTGTTTAAACGTCGATTTTAGCTTCAAATATAATACTTTAGTTTGACTTTATACATTGTTTATCCCTAATTTGATTTTGTGAAAATTTAATTGAGTTTAATCAACAACAAATACATTTTATGATTGATACAAACCTAATAAAAGATCTACCTTTTGATAGTGCAAACTATCAGGTACTTGAATTTCTAGACATTTTTGAGCTTAACCCACAGAAAAAGGCAAAAGTTAAAGATTTAGGTTACAAAGCGGCATTACTGCACGCTTTTTTCTTCGATTATCTTAAAGAATACCATATTCCGGTTGCATTTACTAAAAGAGAGGAGAAAAACTCAATTAAATTGATTAAATGTGATCCTCTTTCATTCAATTTGAAAATTCTCAATTCTGCCGATAAAAGAACAGCTAAAATATTTTCATTGAAGGAACGAACCCCATTAGAATTACCTATTTTTGAATTTCATTTTGGAAATCAAAAGCAAAGCCTGATCAGTGATAGTCATCTTATTGCATTTAATCTGTGCAGTGTTGAAGATTTAAAGATGATTAATCGTATCTGTTCCAAAGTAAATGCAGTCCTAAAATCTTTTTTTGAAAGAAGGAACTACATTTTAGCAGAAATAACCTGCATATTTGGTAAATTTGATGGTAAAATTTTAATGACCGGAAATTTTTCGCCCGAAAGTTTGAAGGTGTTTCCTGTTGAAGATACTTCTAAATGGAAAGATCCATATAAACTCGATACAGCGGTAAATATTAAAGGCTATGCTGATCAACTTGTAAAAATAATAAGCACTTAAAAAATGTTAACAAAATACGGATACTCAACTATTGGTGTAGTTGCAATTATATCATTTGTAATAATTGCGGCGGGGATTCTAATAAACAACGGATTTATTAAATATCCGTTAATAGTTCTGGCAGTTTTACTGATAATTTTTACTCTGAATTTTTTCAGAGACCCTGAGAGAACGCCACCCGAAAGAGATGATGTCATAATTTCTCCTGCCGATGGAAAAGTTCTTTTTGTAAAAGATATTGTTGACAATAAATTTCTCAACGATAAAGCCAAAATGATTTCTGTATTTATGTCTCCTTTAAATGTGCACGTAAACAGAATTCCTATTGATGGAATAGTTGAAAAAGTTGAATATCATAAAGGAAGGTATATCGCCGCGTTTGAAGATAAAGCTTCAGATGTAAATGAAAGATCAGAAATAATAATTTCAAGTAAATATGGAAAAATCCTTTTCACTCAGGTTGCGGGATTTGTTGCAAGAAGAATTGTTTATGAATTAAATCCTGGCGACTCAGTAAAAATGGGTAACAGGTTCGGTATGATTAAATTCGGCAGCCGCGTTGATGTAATTGTACCGGTTAACTGGACTCCAAAAGTTAAGCAAGGTGATGTTGTTTCTGCCGGTGAAACCATCCTTTTTGAATTAAATAAAAACTGATGAATCGCCTTCGCATAACACCTTCTGTTATACCAAATCTATTCACATCTTTGAATATGTTTTGCGGTTTCTTCTCTATCATTAATGCAAGTCAGGGTAATTATGTTTACGCCGGATGGCTGATTTTTATTGCTGCCTTATTTGATGCACTTGATGGTGCAATGGCAAGATTAACAAATTCCAGCAGCGAACTTGGCGTTGAATTAGACTCTTTATCTGATATAATAAGTTTCGGCGCTGCTCCATCGTTTCTTTTATTCACAACTTATTATGGTGAACTGAACACAATCGGTATAATTTTAACCTCATTTCCGCTGATCGCCGGTGGTTTCAGATTAGCTAGATTTAATGTCCAACTTGTCGGATTTGAAAAGTCCTATTTTACCGGTTTACCTATTCCTTCAGCAGCAATTACTATAGCAAGTTTTGTCCTTGCTTTTTATGATAGAGGATATTCAGAATCGCATGCTCAAATAATCATTCCAATGACAATTGTTCTTTCATTACTAATGGTGAGCAGAATAAGGTATGACTCTATTCCACGCTTTTCACTAAAAGCAATAAAAGAGAAACCGTTTTTATACATTTTAATTATTGCAGCATTAATTATAATCATACTTTACAAGGCTGAAGGAATATTCTATTCTTTTGTTTTCATGATTGTATTTGGTATTTTTAGTCATATTTTTCATCAACTAAAAAATAATAAAAACGTTAAAAGAGTTTAAAATTGTACAAAGCAAAAGTATTGATAAAAAGACGGCCATCCATTCTTGATCCTCAGGGCAAAGCTGTTGAAAAAGGCGCAGACCACCTTGGATTGAAAAACATAAAAAATACAAGAATCGGCAAATACATTGAGTTTGACCTTGATGTTAAAGATAAGGCTGCAGCTGAAAAAGAAGTAAAAGAATACTGTTCTAAACTTCTGGCCAATCCTATAATGGAAGATTTTGATTTTACCCTCGAAGAGGTTAAATAATGCCCAGGTTCGGAGTAGTTGTTTTCCCCGGCTCAAACTGCGACCACGACGCTTATTATTCGGTCACAAAAGTACTGGGTTATGATGCATCTTTCCTATGGCATAAAGATACTGATCTTAAACAGTCTGATGTTATAATTCTACCTGGTGGATTTTCTTACGGCGATTACTTAAGAAGCGGCGCTATTGCAAGATTTTCCCCTATTATGAATTCCGTAATTAACTTTGCTGAAAAAGGCGGAGTAGTAATTGGGATTTGCAATGGGTTTCAAATTTTGCTTGAGGCAGGATTATTGCCCGGGGTAATGTTCAGGAATAAATCACTGCAATTTGTTTGTAAAGATGTTTATCTTTCTATTGAAAATAAACAAACTGTATTTACCAATCTTGTAAACGGACAAAAGAGTTTAAAGATTCCTGTTGCTCACGGTGAAGGTAATTATTTTTGTGATGCTGACACACTGAAAATGCTTCAGGATAATGATCAGATTATTTTTAAATATTCCTCTCCGGAAGGCATTGTAGCAAAAGAGTATAATCCTAACGGATCAACAAAAAATATTGCAGGAATAATAAATAAAGGAGGCAATATACTTGGTATGATGCCTCACCCCGAAAGAGTTTGTAACCCGATTCTGAATAACACTGACGGACAGGTAATTTTTAAATCAATAGTTAATCATTTAAATAACTAAGGTGATAATATGTTAGCATTCATAGGAAATTTAGGCGCTGGTGAAATAATTCTGATATTGCTTGTGATACTGCTATTGTTTGGTGCAAAGAAAATACCTGAACTCGCCCAAGGCCTCGGCAAAGGGATGAAAGAGTTCAAGAAATCATTAAAGGATGTTGAAGACGAAATAAAGAAAACTGATGATGACATTAAAAAAACAGATGATAAGAAATAAAAGCTGAAATCATATCGAAAGAATTAAACCGTTTCTTGAAAGGAACGGTTTTTTATTGTAGATATATTGTTGACATAAGGTAATAATTTGAAAGACTATAAAGATCATTCTGACAAGCTATATAAGTTAAAGTCCGGCCAGCTTAATCTAACTCAAAACCTAGAAAAATTTCTTGCGGAAATCAGTAAGAACAAACACCTTAATGCTTTTAACTTTGTATTTGAGAAAGAAGCTAAAAAGCAGGCACTATCAGTTGAAAAAAAAATAAAATCCGGTGAATACGGCAAACTCGCGGGAATGGTTATAGCTGTCAAAGATGTACTTTCAATTAGGGATAATCCTCTCACCTGCTCATCAAAAATATTAAACGACTTTAATTCACTTTATACTGCAACTGCAGTTCAAAAACTAATTGATGAAGATGCGATTATTATAGGAAAAACAAACTGCGATGAGTTCGCAATGGGTTCCTCCAATGAGAACTCAGCCTTTGGACCAGTTTTAAATCCGCATAACACTAAATACGTTCCCGGTGGATCAAGCGGCGGCTCTGCTGTTGCAGCTACAGCAAATCTATGCGATGTTGCAATTGGCACTGATACAGGCGGATCAATAAGACAGCCTGCTGCTTTTTGCGGAGTGTATGGATTAAAACCAACTTACGGACTGGTTTCACGTTACGGATTAACTGCCTATGCTTCTTCATTTGATTCAATTGGTCCGTTTGCAAATAATATTGATGATATAATCCGAGTGATGGAAGTTATTTCCGGATGGGATGAAAAAGATTCGACTTCATTTAAATCTGAAAGTGTTGATTTTTCCCTCTCAGAACAAAATCCAACTTCACTTAAAATAGGAATTCCAAAAGAATATTTTGGTGAAGGACTTGACCCTGAAATTAATGAAAAAATTCAAACAGTAATTTCTGCTTTAAAAGAAAAAGGTTTTCAAGTTAGTGAAGTTTCACTCGCACTTTCTAAATATACTATTGCGGCATATTATATACTGGCAACTGCAGAAGCTTCTTCCAATCTTGCCAGGTATGATGGTGCACGATATGGTTTTCGTTCAACTGAAGGCGAAGATTTAACTGATATGTATGTGAACTCACGAACAGAAGGATTCGGCAAAGAAGTAAAAAGAAGAATAATGCTCGGTACTTATGTTCTTTCAGCAGGCTATTATGATGCTTATTACAAAAAAGCCCAAAAAGTAAGAAGACTAATTAAAGATGACTTTGATAAAGTCTTTTCTCAGGTTGATCTTTTAATTACGCCAACCACTCCAACAACTGCATTTAAGCTTGGTGAAAAATCTAATGACCCTCTTCAGATGTACCTGAGTGACATTTACACTGTATCTGCAAACTTAGCAGGCATACCCGGAATGAATATATGTGTAGGAAAAAGTTCATCGGAACTTCCTATTGGAATGCAAGTATTGTCTCAAAAGTTTGAAGAAAATAAAATATTTATGTTAGCAAAGTATATCCAGAATGAAATCTCCGGTTAAAATAAGTTTACGCGACTGGCTCAAAGATGATTTTAAGAATGTAAAAAACATATTGCTTACTACATGGAAAAGTACATATACATTCATTCCTGAAGAGGATATTCTTCTCCATTATGAAAAATTTTACAGCAACAAAGAACTGGAAAAATTATTTAGTAGCAAATCTGTTAAATGTATTATAGCCGAAGTGAATTCTATCCCAGCCGGATGGATGAAACTTTATGAATTCGTTGAGGAAAAAAGATTTTTCATTTCATCGTTATATGTCCTTCCGGATTATCAGGGAATTGGTCTTGGCAAAAAACTTCTATTCAGGGCTTTCAATATTGCTAAAATGAAAAATTATGATAAGATATGGCTAGGTGTAATGAAACAGAATATAAATGCTATGGAATGGTATACAAAGTTAGGTTTTGTTTTCACTCAGGAAGAACCCTTACAGATGGGTTCATCAAGCATTATGCATATAACCGGCTATAAAAGTTTACAATAGTTCATTTTATACTTCCGTAGAATTTCTTTATATTTGTCCACAAAATTTAAATAGTAAAGGATTTTTTTATGGCAATATTGATCAATAATAAAACCCGTCTAATTGTACAGGGCATTACCGGCAGCGAGGGTTCTTTCCATACAGAACAAATGATTGAATATGGTACAAAAGTAGTAGCCGGAGTAACTCCCGGTAAAGGTGGTACTGACCACATTGGAGTTCCGGTATTTAATACTGTTGAGGAAGCAGTTAAGCATACAAAAGCTAATACATCTGTCATTTTTGTTCCACCAGCTTTTGCAGCAGATGCAATTCTTGAAGCATCTACAGCAGGAATTAAGGTGATAATTTGTATTACGGAAGGCATTCCTGCCAATGATATGATTAAAGTTTATAATTCTATCAGAGACAAAGATGTGGTTTTAGTCGGACCAAATTGCCCCGGTGTTATTTCTCCCGGAATTGGTAAAGTTGGTATTATGCCAGGCTTTATTCATAAAAAAGGAAATGTTGGTGTTGTATCAAGAAGTGGAACATTAACTTATGAAGCGGTTAAGCAATTAACTGATGTTAAACTAGGTCAATCAACCTGTGTAGGTATTGGCGGAGATCCTGTTATTGGATCCAGATTTATTGATATTATCAAAATGTTTAACGAAGATCCCGAAACTGATGGAATTGTTATGATTGGTGAAATTGGTGGCAGTGCTGAAGAAGAAGCTGCTGAGTTCATAAAGAAAAATGTTAAGAAACCTGTTGTTGGTTTTATAGCCGGTAGAACTGCACCTCCCGGAAGAAGAATGGGTCACGCTGGAGCAATTATCTCAGGTGGCAAAGGGACTGCCGATGAAAAAATGGAGGCTATGCTTAAAGCAGGAATTAAAGTTGTTGAGAGTCCTGCTGAAATGGGTATAACAATGCTGAAAGCAATTGAGCGCTTAAAGAAAAAGTCAACAATTAAAAAATCCAAAAAAACAACTGTTGCAAATAGTAAACCAAAACAAAGAAATGCAAGCAAGAAAAAATTGGTTCAGCAGGTTAAAAGCAGCACGAAAAAAGCAAGAAATAATGCAAAGAAAAAAGCTACAAAAAATAAAAAGTAAAAAGAGTAACAGGAGATATTTTGAATAATAAAACACTCGGAATAATTAAACCCGATGCAGTTAGAGATAATTATATCGGTGAGATAATAACTTTGATAACCAAAGCCGGGTTCAAAGTTAAAGCTATGAAAATGATGCAGCTGACAACAGAAGCAGCTAAGGCATTCTATGCTGTGCATAAGGAAAGACCGTTTTATAATGATCTTGTAGAATATATGACCTCAGGCCCTTGTGTTCCAATAGCTTTGGAAAAAGGAAATGCAGTGGAAGATTACCGGAAACTTATCGGGGCAACAGATCCTGCTGAAGCCGCTGACGATACTGTTCGTAAACTGTATGCTAAAAGCAAGGCTTTTAATGCAGTTCACGGCTCTGATTCTGATGCGAATGCCGAAATTGAAATTGCTTTCTTTTTTTCAAATGAAGAGTTAATTAATAACTACCCTGGTTAGGAAAAATTAGATGAAAGATATATCAACCTCCCAATTAGCAGGAGGTTATTTTTTTTGAAATGAATTTTTCACTTATAATAAAAATACTTTTCGTCCAGCTCATTTGCTTTTTGTCACTTCCCTTTTATTCCTGTGCACAGCAGCAAAACCAGTTTAAGTTCGGCGCTGACATATTGGTTGAAGATAATATTTCTTATTTAGCCGGCAAGAAACTGGGATTGATCGTCAATCATACTTCATTGCTTTCAAATGGAAAACATTTGGTTGACGTCCTTCACAGTGCGGATGGAGTTGAGATAACCAGTCTGTTCTCTCCTGAGCATGGAATAAGAGGTGATGCTGATGCAGGCAAACATATTGCTGATGGATTTGATCCGGCAACAGGAATTAAGATCACTTCTCTTTATGGTAACACAAAAAAACCGACAAAAGAAATGCTGAATAACATTGATATTCTTATTTATGATATTCAGGATGTAGGTGCACGATATTACACTTATATATCTACACTTTACTATGTAATAGAAGCAGCCGCAGAGAATAATATAAAGATTCTGGTTCTCGATCGTCCTAATCCTATAAGCGGAGAAAAAGTTGAAGGTCCGGTTTTAGATTTGAACTTTAAGTCTTTCGTTGGCATTGCTAAAATTCCAATCAGGCATGGAATGACAGTTGGAGAATTAGGCCTGCTTTTTAACGATTACATTAAAATCAAAAAAAATATTTATGCTGAGATTGAAATCGTTAAAATGCTGAACTGGGATAGATATAAATATTATGATGATTATTTTTCTGGGTGGCTGCCGCCTTCCCCGAATATAAATAAACTAGAAACTGCAGTTGTTTACCCGGGAACCTGCTTGATCGAAGGCACAAATCTTTCAGAAGGTCGTGGTACTTTTGAGCCATTTCTGAAAATCGGAGCTCCGTTCATTGATGCGGGAAAAGTTATCGAAGAATTGAATAGGCATTCAATAAAAGGTGTTGAACTTGAATCTGTTATATTTACTCCGGTTTCAATTGAAGGAATGTCGGCATCTCCTAAATTAAAG
>DATHSU010000457.1:0-4600 GCA_035463895.1 Ignavibacteriaceae bacterium
AGAAATTTTCTTGGTATACTTTCAAGACTGTCAATTCTCTGATATGCTTCCTGTTCTTCGTTGGTTGACGGAATTGATTGTGTGACAATCCAGTAAGTTGAATCTCTTTTATCTGCATCCGGAATAACAGTAACAATTGCCAAATCAAACCTGTCTGCTGAAAGTACCGGATTAATTTTATAATCAAATAAAATAGTATTTATCTCAAAACCTATTCTTGCGAGTCCCAATACATTTGCAGTAACGAACAAGCGGTAATCAACCGGCATAAAAACATCATCATATTCATCAAACTGCTGGAAGATGTTGATCGTTTCAAAAATACCGCCGGTGTTTGCAGAACGATTTAATCGCAGATCAACCTTGATGAGATCAAAGCTACTATCGGTTATAAAAATACTTCCTTCAAATCCGGGATCGGCTGAATTTTCAGGAGACATATATATCTGATAAACTACCTTATCATTAATTGCTGAAGTTCTTTCAATGTAGAAATAGTAGTATCTGAGAGCATTATCCGAAAGAGGACCGGGAAGATCTCGACCAAAAAAGTTTATATCATCTGAGTAAAAATTTTGAATAAGTCTTCCGCCGGTTAATGTATTTAATGTTGGTGGAAAGTTTGCGCTTTGTTTTCTTGCAAGAATTATTTCTTTGTATTGATTTGGTTTACTGTAATATCCTTTACTGTGATTTTCAAGGATACCGGTGATCTTTAATTCAGCTGTATCACTGCCGCCGATGCCCAATGAAACACTGCTTCTTCCGGCACTTATATCTTCAGTTGTTCTGATTATGCCTTTTGTGTAAGCCTCAAATTCATACTGATTGAGTTTTTCATTTCGTTCATTTTTCTTTGCTATTGCTTTGCGTATTATTTCAAGAGCCGGATTTTCTCCTGGTCTAACAACCACCTCCGGCAAATCAATTCGGGATTTAAGTAATCTGAAATTCATCTGCTCAAGATTTTGATTGATTTTAACTTCAATTGTGTCGGAATAATAACCTATATAAGAAGCAATGAGTTTATATGTGCTGCTTTGCAGTTTAAGCTCATATTCACCTAGAATATTAGCTGCGGTACCAAGAGTAGTTTCGGCAACACGGATATTTGCGAAACTCATTCTGGCGCGGGTTTCACGATCAATTACTCTTCCGCTAATTGTGAATTGTTGTGAATAAATTGAAACAGTAACGATGGTTGTAAAAAAGATGATCAGGGATTTCATATTCTAAAATTTATTAAATGATGGAACTAATATTATTGATAACGACTCAGTTAACAAATAAAATAATTAGTGGGTTTTTGAGTCTTTGTGTTTTGGTGGCAAAAAGCTAGCCACAAAACCACTAAATCACTAAATTTCACTAAATGAAGCCAAAGTTATCATGAATCTTGGTCACCATACAGACAAGCCTGACTAAATACTTATAACTATATTTGCATAGATAATCTTTCCAAGTACTTACCGGAAAAACAGAAATGAAAAATGTTATTGGAATAATGCGTGAAGGAATAAGTAAGCGCGGAGAAAAGCGTGTTGCTATTACTCCACATTATGCAAAGGAAATTATTAATTGGGGACACAGATTGTTAATTCAATCTGCAAAGCATCCTAAAACAGGCGAAACAAAAAGAGCTTTTTCTGACAGCGATTATAAAAAAGCCGGTGCTGAAATAAGTGAAGACCTTTCTTCAGCTAAAGTAATCTTTGGTCTGAAGGAAATCCACCATTCAAGAATTCTTCCCGATAAAGCTTATTATTTTTTTTCTCATACACATAAGGGACAAATAAAAAACCGCTTAATGTTAAAAACCCTGGTTGAAAGCAGAGCAAGTCTTATTGACTATGAATTGATAAGAGACGATAGAGAAAACCGGCTAATAACGGCATTTACTTACAATGCCGGTTACGCCGGAATGGTTGACACTTTATGGACATTAGGGAAAAGATTAAAATTATCCGGTATCTCAAATCCTTTTGAAGCCATTCCTCAGGCAGTTGAAGGACAGGATCTGCTCCGTGTAAAAAATATTCTTAAGAAAGTCGGACACAAAATTGAACTTGAAGGAACAACGGCTCATCTGCCGCCAATTATTGTTAGTTTTCTTGGTAAAGGGAAAACTGCTCACGGTGCAAGAGAAATATTTGATATTCTTCCTCATGAAAACATATCCTTTGCTGAACTGGAGACAGTATTTAAGGAAGGATCCAGAAATAAAGTTTATGCTCTGCAGTTAGGCCCCGAAGAAATTTATAGACTCGATGAGAAGCATATCGAAAGCTCAGTCGTTTTTGATAAAATGCTTATCAGAGATAAACGCCAGTTTTACTTTGAACATCCTGCCTTTTTTGAATCAAACCTTGATCAGGTTTTGCCTTACATAACCATTTTAATGAATTGTGTTGCCTGGTCACCAGAATATCCGCGTTCGGTTACAAAAAAATTAATGAAGAATATTTTCTCACGATATAAAACACTCATTGCAATTGGAGATATAACCTGCGATCCGAATGGGTCAATTGAGTTTTCTAAGGAAACATGGATTGATGATCCTGTTTACATTTATAATCCGCTTACCGCAGAAATTAATAACGGATTTGATGGTGAAGGAATTGCGGTAATGGCTGTAACAAATCTTCCGTGTGAATTTTCCACAGATGCATCGAGTCAGTTTAGTGAAGACCTTTATCCTTTTCTTAAGTCAATTATATCCGCTGATTACAAAGGCAGAATGAGAGATTCTAATCTTCCCGATGAAATAAAGCGCGCGGTGATCTTGTGGAAAGGAAAATTTGCTGCTGATTTTGAGTATATGAGGGGATTTATTGAGCAAGAAAATTAAGAGACTTTTTTCACGCAAAGCCGCAAAGCAAAAGGAAAGAACGCAAAGAAGTATTCCGCTTGAATAATTTCAATTATAATTTTACTTTTCAATAAACAGCTTCTCAACCGGTTTTATTCCAAGTTCAGCCAATTCTTTTAAAGCAGGTTTATAAATTTCCGGGTAGATTGGAATGATCACACCCTTTTCTTTTACTTTGTTGCTTAGTATAAGCTTAACGGCTATTCCCATTGGCAATCCGACCGTTGAGGACATTGCAGTATTAAAACCAGGCTCACCTTTTACGACAAACGAAGAAACAATTTTCTCAACTCTGTTTTCAATTTCATATTTAACTTCGGTGTGAAGTATGACCATATCCCTGTCGTTTTCCTTAAACTTCCATTTTTTCTTAAGAAGATCAAGCAATATTTCTGATGGTGTGGCATCTTTTAATTTAATCTTCTTATCGCTCAATAAACCAAGCCATTCTATTTTATCTATTATCTCACTTCCATTAGGTTCAGTTAGAAAAGCAATCAATGCCTGTTTTGTATCAACACCATTATTCTTTTGCAGATAAAAAGAAAGCCATTCATTATATGTAAGCTTATGAGAGTCGGGAACTATGTACCTGTTATCTGTTAATCCAATTTGCACAAGAGCATTCCAGGCTTTACAGAATCCGATTTTACGCATCGAGCCCCTGAATACATTTGGGATTCCTTGTACTTTATAAATTTTCCTGTATTTAATAGAATCCCGGTTAGGATAAGCTTCAAACTTTCCTACGCCGGGCACATCAACAATGTGTGTGTCAAGAAACAATCTGTTATATGGAACTATTCTTAACTTTCCGTCCTGCACATATCTTGCACTTGCCATTCCTGCTATTACAACATTCATCGGGTTCCAGGTGATTTTATATCCCCACGGATTATCATCACTTTCCGGTGCAACCAATCCACCGCCAAACGAGCGGAGTGAAATAAGCTTACCGCCATTAGTTTTTACTTTTGTAATTAATCGCATTGTATCCATATGATCAATGCCGGGATCAAGTCCCATTTCATTCAAAAAGATCAACCCTACATCTTTAATTTGTTTATCGTAAGACGCCATTTCCGGAGAAGTATATGATGCAGTAACTATATGTGAACGATGTTTTATACAATCCTTAATCAAATGTTTATGATGAGTTTCGGGAAGAAGTGAAACAACGATATCGGCTTTTGCAATCTGAGCACCCCGATCATCATCATCCATAACATTGAATTTTATCGCTTTTGCTCTCGGGTGATCACCAGCTTTTTGTTCTGCTAATTCCAGAGATTGATCGGCTACAGTTACAAACCAGCCCGACTCGGCACTTTTACTTAAAAGATATTTTATTAACGAGGAGGATGTGCGTCCCGCACCAATTACAAGAATGTTTTTCATAAATCTTTAAATAATTTTATTGCCGCTTCAAAACTAATGTAATTGATAATAAAGATTCAATTTTGCCAGTTATAATTTGGTGTTTTGATAAATAAATGATTTAATTAAAACATATCTATTCACTATTTTTGTCTGAACTATTTTAACAATCATCAGGAAAATTAAAATGAAAAAGATATCTGTTCTATTTTTAGTTCTGTTTTTCTTTGCGCTGCAGTTTAATTTATTTGCACAGGAAGCTATTAATGATCAAAGCAGATCGGCAAAAGATATTATCGACAAATATGTGGAAGCCATCGGTGGTAAAGAAGCTATGTCTTCTGTTGAAGACCG
>DATHSU010000458.1:0-5613 GCA_035463895.1 Ignavibacteriaceae bacterium
AACAGGATTCAATCAATCCACAGTTACATAATTACAAAATATGAGCTTGAACAAATATTGGGTCAAATCAATTCAGAATATATTGATCCATATTTACCAAAGAATTAATAAACAACTCATTCTTCAGGAGTATGAATAAAATGACGGCAACAAAAAGTATTAAAAAATTTCTGCTATTCCCTGCGCTGATTTTTCTTGCACTGTTTACTGCTTGCGGAGATGATAAGGAGGCGGCTAAGAGTATGGAACAGATTCAGGAGGAAGAGGGAATTCCCGTTCAGATTGAAACTGTTAAGTATCAGCCCTTTCAGAAATACCAAAGTTATTTTTCAAAACTTGCAGGCATTAAAGAAGCAACTAAGGGAGCCCCGCTTGGTGGTAAAATTGCGCGAATAAATTTCAGAGTTGGTGATTACGTTAAGGAAGATCAGATAGTTGTGGAGTTTCCGCAGGATCATCCCGGCGCTATGTATGAGCAGGCAAAAGCAGCTTATGATAATTCTGAAAAAACATATCAACGAATGAAAGCTCTTCTTGCTGCCGGAGAAACTTCGCAGGCAAATTTTGATGGTGTTGAAGCCCAGTATATTGTTAACAAAAGAAACTACGAAGCAGCGAGAAAATTAATTTTTATTGAAGCTCCTTTCAACGGGACAGTTGTTGATGTTAGGGTTAAAGAGGGTGATAACGTCAAGAGCGAAGCATCTCTTTTCACAGTAGCACAGCTTAATAAAATGCGGGCGAAGATATGGGTTACTGAAAGAGAGATCGGCGAAATAAAAAGAGGTATGACTGCAAGTATTAATTTCGGCGGGAAAGAATACCGGGGAAAAATTGTTGAAGTATCAATGTCTGTAGATCCGTACAAACAGGCGTTCTATGCAGAGGTTGAATTCGATAACTCCAGAAATGAATTGAAGAGCGGAGTTACTGTTGAAGTAAAAACACTTGTGTATGAAAACCCGCAGGCAGTGATAGTATCAAGAAATCTTGTTATGAATGATGAAAACGGACAGTATGTTTTTGTTGAAAATAATGGCGTTGCTGAGATGAGGTATATTTCTAACGGAAATGACAGTGGAATTTACTACGAGGTTTCAAAAGGATTGAATGTCGGAGATAAACTAATTACACGCGGAGTCGCTCAGTTAACTGACGGCGTTAAAGTAAATGTGATTCAATAAGGAAAACAAAATGTTTCTTGCCAAATTATCTATTAATCGTCCTGTGATGACAAGCATGGGGCTTCTTGTTTTTTTAATATTTGGTGCAATTGCCTTTTTTAGTCTTAACCTGAACCTTGCGCCCGATGTTGAAATTCCTTTTGTAACAATTTCTACAGTATATCCCGGCGCAGGACCTAAAGAAGTTGAAACCCTTATAAGCAAGCGCCTTGAAGATGCAGTTTCATCAATTACAAAAATTGAAAGAGTGGAATCATATTCACTTGATGGGGTTTCAATTGTTATTATAGAATTTCAGCTTGGAAAAAATGTTGATGTTGCAAACCAGGAAGTAAAGGATAAGGTGGATGCCATATTGAATGATCTTCCTGCCGATGCTCAGAAACCAATTGTTCAGAAAGTGGATTTAAAAGCTTTCCCGGTTGTTGATGTGGTTCTCAGCGGTAACCTTGACCCAAGGCAGCTTTATGAAATTGCCGATAAAACTTTGCGGGACAGATTTTCACAAATTGAAGGTGTTGCAAATGTTAACCTTACAGGCGGTCAGGAGCGTGAAATAAGAATTGTACTTGATAACAGAACAGTTTTTGAAAACACTATTTCGCTGCCGCAGTTAACTCAAATTCTGGCTGCTCATAATATGGATATTCCGGGCGGCTACTTTCAGATTAATGATCAGGAATATACAGTAAGACTTCAGGGCGAATTCTCTGATCCGGATATGATAAGTGAGATTGAAATTCCCACTGCGTATGGTCCGAAAAAATTACGACAAATCGCCGATGTTCTTGACTCTGGCAAAGACATCAGGCAAAGAACAATTTATTATAATCTTAAAGAAGAATTCAGAAATGAAAACGTTGTAAAACTTGGTATAATAAAAAGTGCAGATGGTAACGTTGTTAATGTTGCCAAAGCTATTCATGCATCTATACCGGAAATAAAAGCCATTCTTCCGGCCGGGACGGATATTGCCGTAGTTAATGATGAATCTGTTTTCGTGCAGAGCAGTGTTGATGATACAATGAGCAACATCATTCTTGGTGTCATTTTAACAGGCCTGGTTCTCTTTTTATTCCTTCACGACATAAGGTCAACTATTATTGTTGCAATGTCAATGCCAACATCAATCATATCAACATTTATGCTTTTCCAGATGTTTGATATGTCGCTTAATATGATGTCGCTTATGGGCTTATCTGTTTCTGTTGGGGTACTTGTTGCAAACTCAATTGTGGTAATTGAAAATATTTTCCGTTATAAAGGTCTGGGAAAAGGAAATAGAGAAGCTTCATTCTTCGGTACCTCTGAAGTAATGGTTGCTGTTCTTGCATCAACATTAACAAACATAGTTGTGTTCCTGCCTATAGCAAATATGTCATCACTTGTCGGTCAGTGGTTAAAAGAGCTTGCACTTGCCGCTGTGTTTGCTACAATCTTTTCTCTTATTATGTCTTTTACCTTAACACCAATGCTTGCGTCCTTGATTTTGCCCAAAACTGTAAAGCCGACCTGGTTCAGTAAGTTTATGAATAAGTTCGAAGAGAATAACATCCGTTTCTACAGAAATCTGTTAAGTAGCGTACTGGCAAATAAAACACGTAGCCTGATTGTTGTGCTCAGCTCTTTTGTGCTGTTTTTCATCACTATGTTTGTCTTCGGTCCTAAGCTTGGCTTTGAATTCCTTCCTGCACTTGACGATGGTAAAATAAGAGTTACTGTTGAAATGCCTCAGGGATATAATTTAGATGAAACCGCAAAACTTATCAGGCAGGTTGAAGACAGAATAAAGAAGCATCCAGAAGTTGTTCATATGCTTACCGATCTTGGAAAGAAAACAGATATAGATCTTGGTGCAAACATGGCAAGTATGATGGTTCAGCTTGTTGATGAAAAAGATAGAGATATTGGATTGCAGGAAATGATATCTGTTTTTGTAAAGGATCTTGCAGATGTTCCGGATGCGAAAATTCAGGTTGACCTTGCATCCGGAATGGGTGGTCCCGGCGCTCCGGTGCAGTTGTTTTTAATGGGTCAGGACCTTGATCGTCTTGAAGTTCTTAAAGATGAATTTATGGATAAAATAAAAGATGTGCCCGGACTTATAAATCTGGATAACAGTTCAAGAGCCGGTAAGCCCGAAATAACTGTATTTCCCAAAAGAGAAAAATTAGTTGAAGCTGGTCTTACTATTATGGATCTTGCTTTTACATTACGAGCTTCTATTGAAGGACTTGAATCATCCAAGTACAGAGAGTTCGGGAATGAATATGATATTACAGTAACTCTTGATGATGAATCAGTTAACTCTCCGGAAAAGATCGGTCAGATTACCGTTGCATCACCAATGGGCTCGTTCCGATTGTCGCAGCTTGCCGATGTTGAATTCACAACAGGGTACACAAAAATTCTTCACAGGGATAAATTTACGGCGATTGAGTTTACAGGCGCACCGGGGGCAGGTGTTCCGCTTGGTAATGTAACAAGTGAAATTGATAAACGGATTGCAGCGATGGACCTTCCTGCAGGTTACCAGATAAAATGGGGAGGCAATGTTAAAATGATGAATGAAATGATTGCAGATATGATTTTCGCATTCTTCCTTGCGTTCTTATTAACTTATATGCTTCTGGCAGCAATTCTTGAAAGTTTGTGGCAGCCGGTATTAATTATGCTTACAGTATTGCTTGCTATGATAGGGGTTATTATTTCATTATATATAACAAATATATCATTCGGTGTAACCTCGTTGATGGCAATAATAATGCTTATCGGTATTGTGGTTAACAGCGCAATTCTAATGCTTGATTATACAAACCAGCTAAGAAGGGAAGAAGGAAAAACGCCTAAAGAATCTTTGTTGATTGCCTGTCCAACCAAGCTGAAGCCGATATTGATGTCAACCACCGCGATTATACTTGGAATGCTTCCGCTTGCAATGGGAATTGGTGATGCAGGTAAAGAGTTCAGAATTCCGCTTGGTGTTGTTGCAATAGGCGGACTGGCAGTATCAACCGTGCTTACCCTGGTTGTAATTCCTGCTTTCTATTATCTTACGGCTAAAGAAAAGTCGGTTATAAAAGAAAAGATTTAAAGAAGCCTCACCCCAACCCCTCTCCTAAGGAGAGGGGCTTTGGGAATCACAGTTTATTAATTGTCATTCCTACAACTAACCAAATATTTAATTATTTTTTGACAATCAATTTATAAAGAGCAAACATAATGCGTCCATATATACTTGCTGAAAACAACTGGAAAGATATTAAACAGAGACAGGTTGATCTTGCAATCCTTCCGTGGGGTGCTACAGAAGCACATAATTATCATTTGCCTTATGCTGCAGATGTTATTGAGTCGGAAAGTATTTCAATTGCCGCTGCTGAAATCGCTTTTAACAAGGGAGCTAAGATCATCGTTCTTCCGGCAATTCCTTACGGTGTTAATACCGGACAGACAGACATCAAACTTGATATGAATATTAATCCAACCACTCAACTTGCAATACTGAATGATTTAATCGAAGTGCTGTACCGTCAGGGAATTTATAAATTGCTTATTGTGAACGGACACGGCGGCAACGACTTTAAACCACTGCTGAGAGAACTTGGATTAAAATATCCCAAAATGTTTTTAAGCTTCTGCAACTGGTTCACCGCACTGCCTAAGGAAAAGTACTTTGAACATTCCGGCGATCACGCAGATGAAATGGAAACGAGTCTGCTTTTATATCTCGCTCCGGAATTAGTATTGCCTTTAACCGAAGCCGGTGAAGGAAAAGCAAAGCACATAAAAATAAAAGGCGTACGTGAAGGCTGGGCATGGACTGAAAGAAAATGGTCGCAGGTTACAGACGATACCGGCATTGGCAATCCCGCAAAAGCTACAAAAGAAAAAGGCGAAAAATATTTTAATGATGTGGTTGAAAAAGTATCGCAGCTTATGTTTGAAATTGCTAATGCTGATGTGAATGATTTGTACGGGTGAAGAAATGAAACTTTTCTTATTTATAACATTATTCTTAATACATAGCAATAAACTATATGCTCAAATAGACACTACACTTAAAGAGTATTTCCCGCTTCAAATAGGTAATTACTGGGAATACCGAGATAATCTGAATAATATTTGGAAAATTGAGGTTATCAAAGACACTATTATGCCAAATGGAAAGAAATATTTTGTATTAAAAGATTCTACTGATTGGGTAGCAGGAGGTGTAAGGTATAATTTATATAGAATAGATGATTCAATGCGAGTATGGCAGTATGCAGGTGATAATCTTCCCGAACCCTGCGAAAGCGGGATACTTAAGTTTGATTTAAACGTCCCTGACTCCACATTATGGACTTATTGTATTAGTTCAAACCATATTGAACCAGAACATAATTTCCCCTGCTTGGGTTGGACATTAAACAGGTATTATTCGACA
>DATHSU010000459.1:0-2954 GCA_035463895.1 Ignavibacteriaceae bacterium
CTGATAAAGTTAGGATTAAGTAAAGAATCATTCATTGCAACCGGAGTTGTTATTGCATGCTTAATCGATTTTATCAGACTATCGGTTTACTTCAACAGGTTTATCGGTTCCGGAGTAACCGATAACATAAACTTATTAATCATTGCAACAATATCAGCCTTTATTGGTGCCTACTTTGGCAACATGCTTCTGAAAAAAGTTACACTTGATTTTATTCAGACATTTGTTGCAGTTATGATTTTACTGATTGCCATAGGTTTAGGGTCGGGAATCATTTAAGCAAGTGAATAAATTTCCGTAACGCTTTACAACCACTCATCATAACGGTTTTGTCATTTCCAAAGTAAATTTCTAACTTATAATGTTTGAATCGCCCTATATCTATTATGAATAAAACGAACAACTCTAAAAATCCAGATCCGAAATTACGTCATACCATCAGGGAAGACTTCCGCAAAATAGATTTACGTAAAGACATTCACCGTGAATATAAAAATCTGAGTGCGTTTTATCTTGACTCAGAAAAGAGAAAACGACTTCAATCACTTCCATTCTATAAACGATGGTTTTTCAAAATCGGCTGGCTGTTTAAAAGTATGTTTCTGCATTTAACTCCTATCAGAAGGATTCTTGTTCTGGTGGGAATGTTCCTGTTATTTACCGGAAGAAGCATAACAATAGATCATAATAGTTTTACCATGAATGAAAGTTTATTCGGCGGAATTTTAATTCTTTTCGTTTTATTTCTTGAATTGAAAGATAAGCTACTTGCAAAACACGAGCTTGAAGCCGGAAGAAAAGTCCAGCAGGCGCTTATGCCCGAACAGAATCCGGAATTTCCGGGATGGACATTGTGGCTATTTACAAAGCCTGCAAATGAAGTCGGGGGAGATCTTGTAGATTATTTAAGAGTAGATGATAATAAAGCCGCACTTACAATGGGCGATATTGCCGGCAAAGGGCTTCAGGCTGCATTGCTTACATCTAAACTACAATCAACTGTCCGTGCGCTTGCAAGTGATGATTTATCACTCCCTGAACTCGGAAAGAAAATAAATAAAATTTTTCATCGTGATAGTCTTCCTAATCTTTTTGCTTCAATGTTGTTTCTTGAAATTAATTCAAACTCTGACAAAATTGAGTTTATAAATGCCGGGCATTTTCCGCCGCTGATTGTAAAAGATAAAAATATCAAGGAATTAGAAAGAGGTACTGCCGCCCTTGGAATAATACCAGATATAAACTTTGTCCAGCAAACTATTGAATTAGAGAGTGATGAAATCTTTATTGTCTATTCAGACGGCATATTTGAAGCAAGAAATTATAACGGTGAGTTTTTCGGAATGGAAAGGTTTTATGAACTCATCAGGAATTATTCAAACCAATCTCCAGCAGATATGGGAAAATCCATCATTAACCGGATAGAACAGTTTATTGGTAACAGCACCACAGCAGATGATATTTCGCTGATTATTATGAAGCGATTATCCTAACCTTCAGGTACTGCTTAATGTGATTATATAAATCTATTTGATGAATTTTCTTGCTTTTAATGATTAAAATTTTAAGTTTAAACAAGTATACTAATTAGTCAAATTTCATACTTATCTATCGGAGGGTTCAATGAAGCTCATATTTACTTTTCTTTTAATTTCGTTTTTTTCAATTCTTTATGCCCAGGAAGTAAGAGTAGAGAAAGCAATTCTATCAAATGGCATTAATGATTGGGGAGTTGATAATGCAATTCTTAATAACGAACCGATCGGTCCAATGTCCGGCGCACAGAATATAAACGGTACAATATACGTTGCTGTTAATGATACTCTTTCAACTGCTAATTTAGGGATTGTTGTTTTTACTTCTACCGATGACGGCAGTACCTGGTCACTGCATCCCCAGGGGATTGCAGTACGAGACCATTTTCCAAAGATCAAAATGGTTAAAGGTATTGCGGATTCACTTTATTGCTTCTTTCAGTATGGAACAGAAGTTTATTCCTGGAATATTATAAGCGGTAATTTTAATGCATTTCCTTTTGCAAACTACCGCTCATTTGATGTTGTCTCCTCTTCCACGGGCGGATTATATATGTTTCTGGATTCTCTGCCAAGCAACCATTTAGTAAGATACAGTTCAATTAACGGGGGCGCAGACTGGGGTACCAGAGGACTGGTAAGTTCTAATGCAGCTATGCCTGCCTTATACATGTCTGCCACGGGTGATACTCTTATTCTGAACTATTACGGACCGGTGCTTGTTGATACAGCAACATCTATAATACGTGCAGCAAGATATCGTGAAACCGGGCCCGGAATTTTATCGTCAACCGGTTTTCAGGATGTTGCAACATCCATCGAGCCCAAATATGAATTTGGATCTGCATACGGAAGTGGAGAAGCCTGGTTTGTTTACACTGCAGGAATGGAGGGCTCGAGAGATATAAGAGCAAGGCAAAGTGTTGATAATGGTGCATCTTATCTTCCGGAAATTACACTTGCCGGAAATGTTAATACAGATGAATACTGGTTTGATATAAAACATTCTGCACTCGGGTTTAATTTTATTTTTTACTCAGACAGCGCCCAGGTTGGTGCCGCCACTAACGATACAGATATTTTATATTATGCTAATGTGCCTTTCGGATCAGGAACATTTTCTTCACCGGAAAGAATAAGTGAAAATCCACCCGTTTATTCATCACTTATGTATACGCCATCAATTGTTTCCCTGCCATATTCCGGAGACGATCTGGGAACACTCTGGGTTGGCGAGTCCGGTACAGACAGAGGATTGTTCTGGGATGTTGAATCATGGATAATTCCTGTTGAACTTGTCTCCTTCACGTCGTCGGTTATCGGTAATGATGTTCAGCTTTCCTGGATGACAGCAAGTGAAACTAATAATATGGGATTTGAAGTTGAAAGACTAAACGGAAGCAGTTGGGATAAGTTAGG
>DATHSU010000460.1:0-3814 GCA_035463895.1 Ignavibacteriaceae bacterium
TACTGTTTAATGTTGCAATGTGAAGTTCCGGATTAAGGATTTCAACTTCATTGCTAGCCTTCTGAATATTAGCAGCGGTCCAATCTCCCTGTCCATTAAAGGAAAGAGATATTTTCTCTGGTTTTTTAGATAGTAACTTCATTCTAACCTGCTTAAGGTTAAGAATAATTTCTGAAACATCTTCAACTACGCCTTCAATGGTTGTAAACTCGTGAAGAACACCGCTGAATTTAACAGATGTAATTGCTGCACCGGGGAGCGAGGAAAGTAATACTCGTCTGAGAGAATTACCAAGGGTTGTTCCATAACCTCTTTCAAGCGGTTGGAGGATAAATCTTCCAAATGTATTCGAAAAACTTGATTCATCTAATACAACTGCTTCGGGCATCTTTAATTGTGTAACACTCATTTAATATCCTCTAAGTTAATCTTAAAAAATCTATTACTTAGAATAAAGTTCAACTACTAATTGCTCATTGGCATTCAGCGGAACGTCTTCTCTATCGGGTATCTGGATAAATGTACCAGTTAAAGACGCTTTATCAACCGAAAGCCATCCGTAAGTATTATCTTTTACTCTTTTTAACGAGTCATGAATTGCATCTAACTTCTTGCTTGAATCTTTCACCTGAATAACATTACCAGGAACAACAAGATAAGAAGGTATATCAACTAAATGATTATTTATAAAAATGTGCCTGTGCCGTATAAGCTGGCGTGCCTGTTTTCTTGAGGATGCAAATCCTAATCTATAAACTACATTATCCAATCTTCTCTCAAGCAGTTTAACAAGGTTTGCTCCTGTTTTACCTTTTTGCTTGATAGCTTTTTCAAAATAATTTCTGAACTGGGTTTCAAGAATTCCATAGGATCTTTTAATTTTTTGCTTTTCACGAAGCTGAATTCCATATTCAGAAACTTTAGATCTTCTGGAAAGTCCGTGTTGCCCGGGAGGATAATTCCTGGATTCAATCGGGCATTTTTCAGAATAACATTTCTGACCCTTTAAAAATAATTTTTGTCTTTCTCTTCTGCACAGTTTGCAAACTGAGTCTGTGTATCTTGCCATTTAGTTCATTCTCCGAAAATTAAACTCTTCTTTTCTTAGGTGGTCTGCAACCGTTATGTGGAATAGGGGTTACATCCTTTATTGATGATATTTCCAGTCCTGCAGTGTGTAATGCTCTGATTGCAGCTTCTCTGCCTGAACCGGGTCCTTTAACCAAAACTTCAACTTTTCTTAATCCGAGATCATAAGCTTCTTTTGCGGCAGCTTCTGCGGATACCTGGGCAGCAAAAGGAGTATTTTTTCTTGATCCTTTAAATCCATTTTTACCGGCAGAAGACCAGGAAATTGTATTTCCGTAAATATCAGTTATGGTTACCTGCACATTGTTAAATGTAGCTTTTATGTGAGCTACTCCATTAGAATCAACATGTGCTTTTTTCTTTGCTTTTTTTAATGATTTAGCCAACGATTAAACCTCCGTATAATCAGATACATTATTTCATTATTTCTTAGAAGGTGCTTTTTTCTTACCGGCAACTGTTCTTCTTTTTCCTTTCCGCGTACGGGAATTAGTTCGGGTTCTCTGACCACGAACCGGAAGTCCTTTTCTATGCCTTAAACCTCTGTAAGCACCAATATCCATTAATCTTTTAATATTCTGCTGAACTTCAGAACGTAAAGCTCCTTCTACTTTATGTTCAGCAGTTAAAACGGATCTGATTTCAGCAACTTCTTCTTCGGTAAGATCCGATACCTTTTTAGTGGCATCAATTTTGGCTTTTTCCAAAATATCAGCAGAAGTTGTTTTACCAATTCCGAATATATACTGTAGACCGTATAAAACTTTTTTATTTTTGGGTAAATCTACACCAGCTATACGAGCCAATGATCATCTCCTTAGTTTTAATTAACCTTGACGCTGTTTATGTTTTGGGTTTTTGCAGATAACTCTGACAACACCCTTGCGTTTTATTATTTTACATTTGTCACAAATCTTTTTAACAGAAGCTCTGACTTTCATTTGATCTCCACTATTTATATCTGTATGTGATTCTACCTTTTGAAAGGTCATAAGGAGAAAGCTCTACAGAAACTTTATCGCCTACTAATATTTTTATAAAATGCATACGCATTTTACCGGAAATATGTGCAAGAATTTCATGCCCGTTGTCCAGTTTCACCCTGAAGTGCGCATTGGGCAGGGTTTCAGTTATTACACCATCAACTTTTATTGGTCCTTGCTTTGCCATTAACAAACAGTCAAAATTTCCGGAGAATTATCATTTATTAAAATTGTATGCTCAAAATGTGCTGATGGAGAACCATCTTCTGTAACTACTGTCCATCCATCAGATTTGGTAATTACAAAATGTTTACCGGCATTTACCATAGGTTCTATTGCCAGTGTCATTCCATTTTTAATTTTTGTGCCAGTTCCTTTCTTTCCAAAATTTGGAACTGAGGGTTCTTCATGCAAAAATTTTCCTACACCGTGTCCGCAAAGTTCTCTTACTATAGAAAATCCGTTTGCTTCAACATATTCCTGTATTGCATATGAAATATCGTGAACTTTGTTGCCGTTTACAGCCTGCTCTATTCCTAAATACAATGATTTCTCTGTTACATCTAAAAGCTTTTTCTTTTCATCAGAAATATTTCCGACTGCTGCTGAAAGGGCTGCATCTCCAAAAAACTTATTTTTAAGAACGCCGACATCAATTGCAATTATTTCACCTTCTGTTAATACTCTGTTACCCGGAATTCCGTGAACTACCTCATCTTCAACAGATGAACATATTGACCCGGGAAAAGGAAAACCTGTTCCTTGGGAATATCCTTTAAATGCAGGTACTGCATTATTGCTTCGTATATAATCCTCAGCAATTGAGTCTAATTCTAAAGTTGTAACCCCGGGTTTAATATTACTTTTTACAAGCTGTAGTGTTTCAGCAACTAATCTGCAACTTTCACGAATAAAATCAATTTCTTTTTTATTTTTAATATAAATCACAAAACTTAACGTCTGCCTTTAATCTTACCTGACTTCATAAAACCATCGTAATGTCGCATAAGCAAGTGTGATTCAATCTGCTGTAAAGTATCAAGTGCAACACCGACAGAAATCAGCAAACTTGTTCCGCCAAAAAACTGAGCAAACTCACCTGTAACACCAAAAACAGATACGAAAGCAGGAAGTATAGCCACTATTGCAAGGAAGATAGAACCAGGCAATGTTATTTTTGTTAATATATTATCAATAAACTCAGAGGTTTGTTTTCCGGGACGAATACCGGGAATAAAACCACCCTGCTTTTTCATGTTATCGGCAACATCTTTAGGATTAAATGCAATAGCTGTATAAAAATATGTAAAGAATATAATCATTAAAGCATAAACTGCTGAATAAACTGGCGATGTATAATGGAACCAGCCTGCCATAGTCTGAAGAAACTCACTATCCGGGAAAAAGGATAAAACAGTATTAGGAATAAACATAATCGACTGAGCAAATATAATAGGCATTACGCCGGCGGTATTAACTCTTAAAGGTATATATTGTGTAACGCCTCCGTAAATCTTCCTTCCTACGACACGTTTTGCATATTGAACAGGAATTCGCCTCGTGCCCTGAGTAACTAAAACTACACCTGCAATTATAAAAAACATAAGAGCAAGAACAACTATTTCGATAATAATAGATTTCTGCCCTGCCTGGATTAATCTATATTCATTCATTACTGCAAATGGAAAACGAGCAATAATTCCAATAAAAATTATTAGCGAAATTCCGTTTCCTATGCCTTT
>DATHSU010000461.1:0-4281 GCA_035463895.1 Ignavibacteriaceae bacterium
AAAGTTGTTGAGGAACAGAAGGTTGCAGCACTTGTAGCCGGATCGAAACTTACCAGCAAACACCTAAGTGCAATTATGAAGGCTTGTTATGATGAACATCCGGAAAACGACCGCTTCAATAAACAGTTAAATAAAAAACTAAAACAGGCAGTTCTCGAAGCAAGAAGAGTAGAAATCCCGAACAATTATATTGAGCGTGTCATTCAATTAGCAAAAATGGGATTTAAGTCTATTGAATTCCCTGTTTATGATACAGATTGGAATTCAGAAGCGTATGCAACGGTATCAGGTCAGAATTCTAATAACTCAATCAGAGTTACTAATGAATTTATGAATGCCGTTATCAATGACGGAGAATGGAATCTCTTTTGGAGAATAGAAAAGAGAAAAGCTAAGAAGGAAGGCAGAAAACCAAAAGCTTGTAAATCAATAAAAGCAAGAAGTCTATGGGGTGATGTTGCAAATTCCGCCTGGGCTTGTGCAGATCCCGGACTCCAGTTTCATACAACAATAAATGAATGGCATACTTGTCCTGCCGGCGGAGAAATTCGTGCTTCAATTCCCTGCAGTGAATATATGTTTCTTGATGACACTGCCTGTAATCTTGCTTCTATGAATCTTGTAAAATTTTACGATACTAAGAAACGTACATTTGATATTAAAGGATACCGCCATACAACTAAATTATGGACAATCGTTCTTGAAATAAGTGTATTGATGGCGCAGTTCCCCAGCAAGGAAATTGCTCAACTTAGTTATGAGTACAGAACTTTAGGTTTAGGATATGCAAACTTAGGTTCTTTGCTGATGCTTCAGGGAATTCCATACGACAGCAAAGAGGCATTCGCAATAGCTGGTTCATTAACTTCTATTATGCATATGACATCCTATGCAGCCTCTGCAGAAATTGCAAAAGAAATCGGATCTTTTCCACGCTATGAAGAGAATAAAGAGAATATGCTGCGTGTGTTACGCAATCATAGAAGAGCTGCTTACAATGTTCCTAATGAAGAGTATGAAGGTCTTTCAATTTATCCAACCGGCATAAATCCGCAATTTTGTCCTTCCGACCTGTTAAAGGCAGCACGGGAAGATTCTGATAAAGCAGTTGAATTAGGAGAAAAATACGGATTCAGAAATGCTCAGGTAACAGTAATTGCTCCAACTGGAACAATAGGACTTGTAATGGACTGCGACACTACAGGTGTTGAGCCGGACTTTGCTCTTGTTAAATTTAAGAAACTTGCCGGGGGCGGATATTTTAAGATAATCAATCAGTCAATTCCGCCTGCACTCGAAAAATTGGGTTACAATAAAGATCAAATAAACGAAATTGTAAAATATGCTAAAGGTGCCGGTACACTGGTCGGATGCCCATACATAAATCCGGAATCATTAAAAGCAAAAGGTTTTTCAGATGAAGCACTCGCTAAAATTGAGAAAGCTCTGCCAACTGTTTTCGATTTGGGATTTGCGTTTAACAAATTTGTTTTAGGAACCGAATTTTTAGTAAAGACATTAGGTATAAGTGAAACCGATGTAAGTTCATTTGATTTTGACCTGCTCAGAAATTTAGGCTTCTCCAAACAGGAAATTTCTTCAGCAAATGATTATGTATGCGGAACAATGACAATTGAAGGCGCACCATTCCTTAAACATGATCATTACCCTGTTTTTGATTGTGCGAACAAATGCGGTAAAAAAGGTACAAGGTATATTAAACCCACTGCTCATATAAGAATGATGGCTGCTGCACAGCCTTTTATATCCGGCGCAATATCAAAGACAATCAATCTGCCTGCAAGTGCATCTATAGAAGATGTTAAAGATGCATATATGATGTCCTGGAAATTAGGACTTAAAGCCAATGCTTTGTATCGTGATGGTTCAAAACTTTCTCAGCCGCTTAATTCAGTAAGTGAAGAAGAGATAGAGGCATTACTTGAAGAGAAAGACAAAAATGATATTGTAAAAGTAGCTGAAAAAATTATTCACAGATATATTGCCAAAAGAAGAAGACTGCCTGATAGAAGATCCGGTTATACACAGAAAGCAAAAATAAACGGACAATCTGTTTATATAAGAACCGGGGAATACGATAACGGACAGATCGGTGAAATATTTATAGATATGCACCGCGAAGGAGCTGCATTCAGAAGCTTGCTTAACTGTTTTGCTATTTCAATTTCCTTAGGCTTGCAGCATGGCGTTCCATTAGAAGAATTTGTTGATGCTTTTGTTTTCACAAGATTTGAACCAAGCGGTATAGTAACAGGAAACGAACGCATTAAAATGACTACCTCCGTTATTGATTACATTTTCAGAGAACTTGCAGTTACATATCTGGGTAGAAATGACCTGGCACATGTTGAAGCTGAAGAAATTAAATCAAAAGCCTCGCCCGGCATTGTTAAGAAACTCAGTGAACCGGAGTTTGAGAGTGAAGAAATAATCAGTGAACGATTGGTTGAACTGGATAAAGAAAATTTTGAATCGTTCGGTTATACTAAAAAGGATGAACCAATGTCTTTAAAAGGTAATGGCGGTTACAGAAACTCTCTGCATGAAAAAGTTAAAAAAGCGATTGACCAGGGTTATACAGGTGATATTTGTCCGGAATGCCAGAGTATGACAATGGTAAGAAATGGAACGTGTTTGAAATGTATGACTTGTGGTTCAACTACCGGCTGTAGTTAGAATAATCTGATTAATATTAAAATGAGCTGCCTGACCCGGGCAGCTTTTTTTTGATCAAACTAAAAAATTCCGTTACTATCAATCCGTCGGGCGCCCATATACCTTGCAGAATAATAATTATGATCAAGGGAAGAAATAGTAACACCTAGTTTTGTGCTTGCGTGTGCAAAAAGATTTTCTCCTATATAGATACCAACATGACCGGGTCTAACTCTCCGTCTTGTATTAAAAAAGACAAGATCGCCGAATTTTAATTCGTTTTTTTCATCAATAGTTTCACCCTGGGTATATTGCTCCCTGGCAGAGCGATAAATTGGTATAGACAGTGCATCCCTGAAAACAGTTTGAGTAAAGGCACTGCAGTCAATTCCTGAAATAGAGTTACCGCCGAATTTATAAGGTGTATTCATATATTTAATTATTTCCATCAAAACTCTTTCACGATGATTACTCTGATCGCTGGAAAGAGAGTTATCATTCTTTTCGCTATTCATACGTTTCAATATTTCAGATAAATCAAAAGCAACATCTTCATCGGGTAAGTCGCTGGGGTCTTCAAGTTCCGAAACATCGTCACCGCAGCAGTCGATATCCGTCGTGGCAGTTAAACTATCCATAATTATATCATCTTTTGAGATAAATCTGACGGTGGAATCTTTGTCTTCCTTAATTAGAACTTCACTATGCCCATATCGTATAGAACTTGATGATGGAGCACAGGCATTGAATAATAATAAAATTGTAAAATATATTCCAATCAAGGTAATAATACTATACATAGTTATCCTAAATAAGTTTTTAACTTATTACTTTTTGCATTATGCCTTAAGCGGCGAATGGCTTTTTCTTTAATCTGTCGAACCCTTTCCCTTGTTAAATTAAATTTTTCACCAATTTCTTCTAAAGTGTGTGCATGATCAGAATCAACACCGAAATATAATTTAATAACTTCAGCCTCTCTTTCCGGAAGCATCGAAAGAGCCGAGCTTACCTCAGCCTTTAAAGATTCATCCATTAAATCTCCATCAGGTGAAGGCAGATGGTCATCTTCAATCAAATCAAGCAGATTATTTTCATCGTTTCTTGATATGGGTGCATCAACCGAAACCGGTTTACCTGATGATATCAAGGCATCTAAAACATCTTCAACTTCCATATGCAATTCATCAGCTAATTCTTCGGTGCTTGGCTCCCGCTCGAATTCCTGATGCAGACTATTGTAAGCTTTCCCGATTTTATTTAATGCACCGATTCTGTTTAATGGCAGCCTTACAATACGTGATTGTTCGGCAATTGCCTGCAGAATTGTTTGCCTTATCCACCATACTGCATATGATATAAATTTGAATCCCCGGGTTTCATCAAAACGCCTTACAGCTTTAATAAGACCCACGTTACCTTCGTCAATAAGGTCGCCTAACGATAATCCCTGGTTTTGGTATTGCTTAGCAACACTAACAACAAAACGGAGGTTTGCCTTGGTAAGTTTTTCGAATGCCGCACTATCCCCTTGCTTAATTCTAATAGCAAGCTGAACTTCTTCTTCGGGCGTTAGTAGCTCAACTCTTCCGATCTCCTGAAAAT
>DATHSU010000462.1:0-9860 GCA_035463895.1 Ignavibacteriaceae bacterium
AATCTGAATTAAATCCTTAACATCATTAAAGAAAAATGCTGCAGAAAGATTCACGCCGGAAAGATCTGTTACGGCTCCAAATTCATAACTATAGCTTTGTTCTGAACTAAGTTCCGGATTAGCTTCATAGCTGCCAAGAAGTTCCGAATAAAATTCTTTCAATGTCGGGAATCGGGATTTTCTTGAAGCATTTGCGTAGAGATTAAAATTATCATTTAATTTATAATTGATTCCGATATTTCCGTTAAAAAACGAGTTTGATGAACGTAGAGGAGCATCATCAGCGAAAACAGGATTCATTCTGTCGTAACTTACTCCGATCACTGTCTTCAAATCATCGGACAGAGAAAATTCTTCTTCAATCCCTGCAGTTAAAATTTCTGCTTCATAACTTTTAAATGGCAAACCAAGATTTCCCTGCTCCTTATGTTCATCGCGTTTATACAGGAAAATGATCTTTGTTAAAGGAAGTATATCCGTAGTAATGTAAGAAGATAAATTCAATCCATAAGATCTGTCATCATAAGTTGATTGAAAAGCATACCTTCTTGTTTGAGCGGTATAAGTATCATCATCAAAGGAATTTAATACATTATCAAATTTTTCATAAAAAATATTCCCTTTTAGTGTAACTGCAGAAGATATGGCTGAATTGAACATAACATTTGCAAGCGCTTTATTCCATTCAGTGTATTTCCAGTAACGCGGTCTTGTAGTATAAATATTCACGGGCACATCTCTTTCATTATCGATGTAGTTAAACGAAAAAGAGAGATTCAGGTTTTCAAATAGTCTTGTACCAATTTTTATCAATCCGGATTTTGCATTGTAACTGCTGTTATCTCTTTTATCTCCATCTTCATTTGCTTTAGAAGAAAAACTGCCTGGAAGTTTAAATCCACCAGATTCTGAAAGTCCGAATGCAGCGTTCCAATAAAAGTTTGAAAATGTTCCGTTAACACCTAAACTTAAATTTTGGCTGCTTCCGTTTTGATATGTTAGTCTTGCAGAAAGCGGTTTAACCGGATTTTCAGAAACAAGATTTATACTGCCGCCCATTGAATTTGGTCCATACAAAATTGAAGGTGTGTTTTTTGAAATTGATATTTTACTGAATCCGGCTAGTTGAATTGCATTAAGATCAAAACTTCCATCGTAAGGAATATAAATTGGGGCGCCATCAATCATTACAGATATTTGCCGTTGATCGAATCCGCGTATAGATAATTGTGCTTCATTTTTTCCAGAAACAGATGCATAAAAACCTGAGTTGTATTGAACTGCATCAAATGCGCTGAATGCATTCCAGTTTTGGATTTCTTTTTGGTCAACCTCAATAGTATTTAGTTTGATATCTCTTTCTGCTTTTATTTCAATTTCGCCCATGTTATAACGTACTACGGAGTCTCTTTCCTGGGCTAAAATAAATGATGCAGATAGTGCGATAATTATAATTAATAATTTCATAATGTGTTCTCTTGTTTTGCTTTAGGTAAGTGGGTGTGAGTGGTCTTAATTAAAAATGCAAAAAAGTGTGCTGTTAAATCCAATGGATTAAGAATTCTTTTTTTATCTGTTGCTGAGATAAATTCCCGTGATTTTTCTTTTAGCAGCGGAAATAATTTCTGTGAATGATCCAGTATTTCATCAAAGTGACTAATGCCTATTCTGGAAAAAATTCTTTGGATTTTTTTCCTATCAGCTGTTTTAGATAAATAACTTATAGATGAAATCATAAGCACAGCTCTTAGTATCATCATCAATCCATTATAAAATGCTGTTGATGAAAAACCAATCCCGATAATTGAGAAATCTTTTTCACCTATGAGGAGAGGCTGAAGAATTAACAGCAAAAGTATTAAAACAATAAATGAAATCCGCTTTAAGAATCTGAAAAGCTTACTATCCAAATACAATAAATATAAAAATGCTAATGGGAAAAAGTACAAGGTATATCCTGCCGGAATTATAAGAGCAGCAAGGAATATTACTATTATAAAATATTTATTTTTCATATTATGCTTTCTTTTAGAATTTCCTTAGTGCGATTTGCAGTTGCGTATCCAAACCATCCTGCTCCCACCCCAATTAAAATGTAAAGGAGGAAAATAACCGGAATCAATACAAGTGACAATTGACCGTCATAGTTTATTGCTTTACCGATACTGTTCAGCAAATCGATGTACACGTTATATATTCCCAATCCGAAAAATATTCCCTGCATTATAAGGCTATGAATAAGTGTATACAGCATAATTGAAGAACCAGCAAACAGAGATGTAATAAAATTGTAGTTGATGAAAGAGAAAACGATTTCTGCAATTATTCCCTGCATTATTATTGCGATAAATGGAGTTATGTTGAATCCCGGCAATGTAATTAACTTAAGAGTTGCGGCTACTGCACTTATTGCTATCATCGATCCTTTATAGTTTATAAAAGATCGGGATGTAGTTATCAGCACAACAGCAATAATAGTAAGCGCTGTTCCTCTGAATGGAATTTTTGAAGCGTGCAGAATGGTTCCAAGAAAAACTTCAATCACGCCCCACAAAGCACCAAACAGTGCAGTGGTTATTAATTCATTATAATCTAAATCATTCTTCATAAAATTCTCAAATAAAAAAACCTCATCGGAAAGATGAGGTTTATATTTCTATCACACTAAATGAATGATAGAACTTAAAATCTCCTTTCCAATTCATCCCGTTAATAACGGGAATCGGGAGGTTTGATATTATATTATCAAACCCGTCGGTCTTTTTCTGATTAGCATTAACAAATCAGAATCAGACTCGGAGAACAAAATATTTTATTTTTAATCAGTTATCTTTTTGATATCCTTTCGAATATCTAATTCCTTTTCTACATCCTTTAATTCATTTTTGAATTGGCGGATACCTTTTCCAAAACCTTTTGCCAGTTCGGGAATTTTCTTTCCGCCGAATAAAATTAGTACTACAAAAACTATGATCAGTATTTCAGTCATTCCAAGGTTTGCAAACATAAACTATACCTTTTGATAATTATCATTCTTTTGATGTTAGAACTGTTTGAAGTTCTCTATGAGTTTCTTTATTCTTACCAAATCCAAAACTTAGTGCACCGAAACCCGCTTTTTCACAAGTCTTAATGCATAATCCGCAGTTATAGCAGTAAGGGTAGAGATTATCTCTTTTAGGAGATAAATCCAATGGACAACTCCTACTGCAGGGTTCTGCATTTGCTGCACATGAACAAGCACCTTCATTATGATTGATTCTTAATGTTTTAGGAGTTCTAAAAACTGAAAGTACTCCGCCAACAGGACAAACGTATTTACACCAGTACCGCTTGAAGATAATACCTTCTATAAAGATTATTCCCAGCACAATAAATATTTCCAAACCTAATCCCATACCCATTATATAGTGAGAAATCTCAGCTGATATAATACCGGGTGCAGATAAAAAAGAGACTAATGGAAAATCAAGAATAACAGTAAGAGCAAAAAAGAGGATTAATATTCTCCAGTAAATCCACGGATTTGGATTGATCTCTAATAATTTAGATTTACTTTTCTTTGCCCTTGCCGGAAATATTTTTTTTGTAACACTTTGCCAGTATTCAGATAAAGTATTGAAAGGACACATCCAGCTGCAAAAAACTTTTCCCAATATTAATGCAAGAACTATCGGCAGAATAATTCCTATTATCAGGACTTCGATAAACTCTCTTGATAAAAGAGTTGTCTGTAAAGCCATTGCAGGATCAACGATATCAATTCCAAAAATTGTAATAGAATAAAGATTTCCTATGATTGAATAAATTTCATTAACCACAAAAAGCGGAACAGCAACAAGAAAAGCAAGTGAAAATATCTGAACAGCTTTTCTGTAAAAATTCAATCTATTGTGAAATTTATTCCTTTTAATTCTGAACATTTAGATAGTAACCTGCTCTTTCGGATAGACAATTATCGCGGATCCTTCAACAGGACAGACTCTTTCACAAATGCCACAGCCAATACATTTTTCTTCAATTACTTTTGGAAGCAGTTCATCTTCAAGAATAATTGCTTCTCTGAATATCGGACAATTTTCAAAACAAGCCCGGCATATTACATCAAGATATGGTAAACATTTTTCTTCATCTATTTTGGCGATTCCCATTCTCACATCTTCTTTTTCAACTACATCATTCTGCAATGCACCTGTCGGACAAACAGGCGGACATTTCATACAAACATAACATGGAATATCACGGGCAAATATCATTGGGGTTCCCATACTTTTGCCCCACTCAGCATGTGCCATCCGAATGGTAAAATACGGACAGATCTGAGCACACTTATTACATTTGATACACCTTTTAAGAAATTCCTTTTCCGGCAGTGCGCCGGGAGGACGCAACGGGATTTTGCCAGTTAGTAAATTTTGGAAAAATTTAAATAGCGAAATCACTTTTCTTCTGTTTCTTCTATATCATCCTCGTTAGCTATAAAAGTTGGATAGGTTCCTAATATGCCTTCAAACTCATTCATAATGTAACGGGACATATTCACCATTTCTTCTTCCTTTTCCGCTTCCATTACAACTATAATATTATCCCCTTTATAAACACCATGTGTTGTAAGGTTTGGAATTCTCTTTAACTGTAGCGCAACTTCTTCAGCCATTCCTGTCTGTGTCGTAACAATCATACTTGCGATTATCATATCACTTTTCCCTTATTATAAGTTTAAGGGTGATTGCGTTGAGCAATCACCCTTGTTGAATACTATGCTTTTTCTACCTTACAAGCAGCAACTTTATATTCAGGTTCAAATGAACCCGGGTCTACTGCATCAATTGTAAGAATATTTGTAAGGCTTTCCGGCCAATGCCAAGGTATCATGACTGTTCCCTTTCGGGTTCTATCAATAACCTTTGCTTCTATGACTAATGATCCACGCTTGGTCGTTACCTTAACTTTGTCCCTATTTTTAATTCCCCAGGATTTAGCGTCTTCGGGATTGATTTCGACGTAAGGCACCGGTGCTGCTCTATTCAGTTCGGGAATTTGTCCTGTCATTGTCATTGTATGCCATTGTTCAAGAATTCTTCCTGTAGTAAGTGCAACAGGATATTCTGCAGATACTGGTTCTTCAGGTCCTTTATCAGGTCGAGCGAAGATTACAGCTTTACCATCAGGTTTTACATAAAAATACATTCGTCTGTTGCCAGCTTTATCTTTGGGGAAGTATGGATCTCCTGAAGTGAATCTGTGCCATGTTCCCGGATGATCTGTTGTTGGAACTGGCCATACTAAACCTCTTACTTTTTTAAGTCTGTCGTATGTAGCACCGGATAAATCCATGTCTGTTCCGGCTGTTGTTTTAAGATATTCGTTCCAGATATCTTCAGGGCTCTTGAAATGTTCAAAGCCTTTACTATAACCTAAACGCTTAGCTAAATCAACCAATACCTCACCATCCCAGCGGGATTCACCAGAAGGATTCACTGCTTTTGCAAGATGCTGTGATCTTCTTTCGGTACATCCGTAAACACCCTCTTTCTCACCCCAGAAAGAAACAGGCAATACCACATCAGCTATCTTTGATGTTTCGGTAGGATGGAAAGATTCAGCAACTACAAGAAATGTATCCTTCATTCCTGGAAGATACTTATTAAGATTTGGAAGTGATTGCGCCGGGTTTGTACATAGTATGTACATACCCTTTATTTCACCTTTTGTTGCTGCTTCGAACATAGCAACAGTATGTTTACCAGGTTTTGGTTGAATTTTATCTGGTGAAGTTTTCCAAATCTCAGCAATAACTTTTCTATGTTGTTCATTAGCTACTACACGATGACCCGGCAGAAGATGTGACAAAGCACCACCTTCACGAACACCGCCGCAAGCATTTGGCTGACCGGTCAGTGAGAATGAATCGCATCCCGGTTTTCCTAATTTACCTGTTAACAAATGCAGGTTATGAATTAAGTTATTCAGGAATACCCCAGATACCCTTTGATTAACTCCCATACACCACATTGACATAGCAGTAGGTGATTCACCAAACATTCTTGCTGCTTTAATTATATCACCGGGTTGAATACCAGCTTGTTCAGCGGCATACTCAGGTGTATACTTTTCAAGAAACGCTTTATAATCATCGTATGTAATGGGATCTTTTCCATTACTGAAGTTCACACTATCTTTTATGAACTGCTCATCAGTGTAACCATCTTTGATTAATTGACGGGCAATAGCATGCATAATAGCCAGATCATAACCAGGTTTAACCTGAAGATGAAGATCAACTATTCTGTTTGTTGGTGTTTTCCTTGGATCGATAAAGATTATCTTGCAGGAAGGACTATCCTTCTTTCTCTGAACCAATCTGTCAAAAACAACAGGATGTGCTTCTGCAGTATTCGAACCGATGATCAAAAATAAATTACAATGTTCTATGTCCTGGTAGGTTCCTATTGGTTCATCAGCACCAAAGGATGAAATATATCCTCCGACTGCGCTGGCCATACAAAGTCGTGGATTTCCCTCAACATTATTAGTACCTATATAGCCTTTGAAAAGACGGTTGGCAAGATATGTTTCCTCGGTTTGTCCCTGCCCTGAACCGTAAAAAGCCAACGCATCAGGACCATCTTTTTGGATAATATCCTTAAATTTAGAAGTGACAATATTCATTGCCTCATCCCAGCTTGCTTTAACCAGCTTACCATCTTTTCTAACTAAAGGATGGAGTAAGCGATTTTTCGCAGTCATCATTCTATGCAGGTAAAATCCTTTAACACAAAGAATTCCTTTGTTAATCGTGTTTTCTTTATCCCCTTTGATTCCAAAAGGTTTACCATCCTTCACTCCGAGCATAACGCCGCAGCCGACTCCGCAAAGACGACAAACGGTTTTGTGCCAGACAACACCTTCCTGAATGGCAGCAGCCAATACTTTACTATTGGTAAGTGGCTCAACTCCGATAACCGCAGCAGCGGCAGTCAGAGCAGAGGCTTTTAGAAAATTTCTTCTTGATATTGACATCTATTTTATCCTCCGTTGACTTTAAATATGAAATTTTAGTGAATGACCGTCATGACAATCAAAACACGAGTTCAATTTTGTCTTTTCAAAATTAACTTCCTGTCCTGCATGACATCCGCTGCATCTTTGGTCAGTGCCTTTGGAATAAAAAACTTCTTCTCCGTCTCCGTGACAAATGTAGCAACCAAAATTAACCGCACCGTGTCTGCTTTCATTCCAAGATTTAACTATTTCGGGAGTAACGTCCATATGACAATCAGTACAACTTACTGTCCAATCAACATCAGGATGTTTATCTCCTTTAATTATGGAGGATGAGGGATATTTATTGCTATGCGAAAAACCTAATAAGAAGGTTAATGCAACTGCAATGCAAAGTATTGAATATATTTTAACTTTCATTATTCTTCCTTATTGTTTAGAAAGCAAATGTTATTTCAGATTTTAATTCCCATGGAGCCAGATCCCAATTATCGCTGCCATTGATCAAATATTTAGCAGCAGTTCCCGGTGAAAAATATCCGGCTCTGAAAGTAAAGGTAAGGTTATTATAAATTTTATAGTCTGTCTTTAAGTCCACTTCCCAACCTAAATCATCAGCGCTGGTGTTGAGATCGGGTCCGGCAGCTGTCCATGCATATACAGGCTGAGTAGCCTTTAAATAAGTAAAGGAACCAAATAATTTCCATTTAGGTGTGATAGTCAGAGTGCTGTTTAACTGAAGAGCTGTTGTATTTTCAAGTTCTCTATATGCTCTAATGTTTGGAGCACCCAAACCTTGCGGTGTAATTCCTTCTTCATCAGGCATAATTGAATCTTCCCATACTTCTGTAAGATAGAAGAACCCTGCTGTTCTAAGTTTATTAACATTACCTTTTCCGCCTGTCGGGTCGTCATCACCGGAACCCATGCCTGCTACAAGACCAATACTTAGAGCATCAGCTACTGCATAATCTAATTTTAGATATAGATTATATCCGGATAAATCGCCATTGTTAATATCATATTTCAATGGATCAATAGCGCTTGGGGAAGTATTTAATTTTCCCGCATGAGTTGGATTATCAATTTCATCTTTACCGATTAAATAATTTGCTTCATAGTTTAATGTAAATTTGTTAATTTTTGTAGTACCAGCAGCTCCAAATACTCCAAGTTTCGTAACCTGAGGTGTGAATCTTGGTCTGTTGTAATAGAGCCCATCAATCAGATAAGCTGTTGAATCTTCAATGGATCCATCGTAATAGTACATTCCATAAACTTCCAAATTTGTAGCACCGATCTTTGTATTATAAGCGGCAGTAAATAAGTTTGCATCACGGGCATCATAGTTTCCCTTAGAGTCGGGTGCAACTCTTGGAAGATCAGAAAGTCCTAAAACACCTTCGGAAATTTTTGCAACGCCCAGTTTAATATTATCGGTTTCACCGACTTTAATTGCAGCACTTACTCCATCGTAGTTATTATCAAGAACCATTTTGTTTCCGGCTGACCAGTTGAACCTACCGACATTAAAAGCAGTGGAAATTGAAGGTACATTAAACCAGATGTATGCATGATCAACGTGCAGGGAATAATGTGTATCCTTGTTATCGAACATGCCGCTTGCTCCTGAATAAGTAGGGGTTTCATTATCAACACCCCACCAACCCTGAGCTAAATCGAAGCGAGTAATAGCTTTTATATTATCCCCATAATTAAATGAAAAGTTCAGTCTGAACATTTGAACTATATAATGATCTCTATATTCAGTTTTACCCATTGTGAAATCATTTTGCATTTGTCCCCACGCATTGTAAAGACCGTTAAATTTGAACTCGGTTTTAGGTGCATCCTGTGCAAAACTCAACTGAGCTGCAATTATAAAGACGACCAAAATTGATAGACATTTTTTCATGTATAATTCTCCATAAATGAATGTTGTTATTTAACATTTTAGGTATCTACTTATTTTCCCCAACATTATGCCATATAGAAGTATGTTTTAGAAGCATTAAATGAAACTTTTGGAAAGGATAAAAGACGGATAACCGTCAAATGACGAAAAAGTGCCTCTGAATTAATTTATACTGTATTTGAGCATTTTATCTCTGAATGTTGTCCTCTTAATTCCAAGCAGTTCAGCAGCTTTAGATTGATTTCCCTGAGCCTTCTTAAAAGCCCAGCTGATTGCTGCAGATTCAACCTCTTCAATAATTTTTTCAAACTGAATTTTATCCACCCCGTTAAAATTTACTAGCAAACGCTTTTGATTATTATTTGCTATGTCGAATGGAATCAGATCTTTGGAAATAATATTAGAATTTGCAAAAGCGATTATTCTGCAAAAAGTGTTTTCAAGCTGACGAACATTTCCGGGCCAATCAAAATTTGTAAGAATTTCCATTGCCTCTTTAGAAAATTCAATGTTCTCTTTTCCAATCTTTTTAGCAAAGTGATTTAATAGCAATGGAATATCTTCCTTTCTCTCCCTAAGTGGCGGAAGATTGATAGGAATTACATTTAGTCTGTAATAAAGATCTTCACGAAATTCGTTATTTCTAACTTTTTCCAATAGATTAACTTTTGTAGCACTGATAATTCTTACGTCTACTTTTGTAGGTAAATGACCACCAACTTTTTCAAATTCTTTTTCCTGAAGTACTCTTAATAATTTTACCTGAACCGAAATTGGTATATCATCTACATCATCAAGAAATAGAGTGCCGCCATTGGCTAATTCAAATCGTCCTTTCTTGTCTTTAATAGCTCCGGTAAATGCTCCTTTTACGTGACCGAATAATTCACTTTCAAGCAACGATTCGTTCAGAATAGCACAACTCAATTTTATAAACGGT
>DATHSU010000463.1:0-2918 GCA_035463895.1 Ignavibacteriaceae bacterium
CAAATTATTGGCGCAATCATTACACTGATTATAGGACTTTGGTTAGCAAAATTTATCTCAAAATTGGTAGCAAAGACATTAATAAAAAAAGAGGTCGATCAAACATTAACAAAATTTTTTGCTAGTCTTGTAAAAAGTGCCCTCATTATTTTTGTTTTAATTTCCGTAGCTTCTCAACTTGGTATTGAGACTACGTCTTTTATAGCAATAATTGGTGCTGCTGGCCTCGCAATAGGATTCGCATTGCAAGGCTCTCTTTCAAATTTTGCAGCAGGTATAATGCTTATAATTTTCAGGCCAGTCAAAGCAGGAGATTTTATTGAAGGCGGAGGAATAATGGGTTCTGTCGAACAAGTCGGAATATTCGTCACCATACTCAATACACCTGATAATAAAAAAATATTTGTGCCAAACTCTAAACTTACCAGTGATAACATAATTAACTTCTCTGCAAATGATACAAGAAGAGTTGATATGGTTTTTGGTATCGGTTATAGTGATGATATTGATAATGCGAAAAGTACCATTAAATCAGTTCTGGAAAATGATAATAGAGTATTAAAAGAACCTGTTCCACAGATAGTTGTATCAGAATTGGCTGACAGCAGTGTTAATTTTAATGTTCGACCATGGGTTAATAACTCCGATTATTGGGGAGTATATTTTGATATCACTGAAAAGGTCAAAAAGAAATTTGATGAGCAAAAAATCTCAATTCCGTTTCCACAAAGAGATGTACATATACATCAGAATTAACTATGAGGGTTACAAAGCTTACAATTAAATCTGATAGTTTAATAAAGGAATAAGAACTAAACCTAAATAAGTTTTCAAAATCAGAAAATAAAAAAGCCGACATTATTGTCGGCTTTAGATTACTATACTGTTAATATGCTAGTGCCCGGAACAGGACTCGAACCTGCACTGACTTGCGCCAACTAGCTCCTGAAGCTAGCGTGTCTACCAATTTCACCATCCGGGCAGAATTGTTATTGCGATAAATTTAGAATTTTTAATTCGCAGTGCGAAAATACTAAATTGGTTTATCTTTTGGAATTTAAATTGATCTCTCAACAAAATAAAATTTAGCTACCATTTCTAATTTCTAATTAATTTTACCAGCCTGAATCACCACGCCGATCTTCATTAATTATTCTTCCATCTCTGCCTCTAGTATGCAATTCACATTCAGGAGGAAGTTTGGTTTTGTCAACAATATCTGTCACCACATCCGGACAGTTGGAAGTTGCTAACCTTGTATCGCCTAAACTCATAGTTTCTTTACAGAACTGTACTTTTTCAACTCCGGGTGCAAGCTCAAAATATTTGAGGGGGATGTTTAATTCTTTGTATGCAGCCTGCATAAACATAGCCCAGATTGGTAATGCTGCTTTTGCACCCTGGCCATACCAGTTAGTAAACTTAACCCGATGATCATCAAAACCAACCCAGACTCCAGCAACAAGATCCGGTGTAAAGCCAACAAACCAGGCATCAGAAAATTTTTGTGTTGTTCCGGTTTTGCCTGCAGCCGGAAATTGAAAATATCTTCTAACTCCCGCACCGGTTCCGTAGTTAACAACATCCTGCATCATATCTACCATAATAGAGGCTGTTTGAGGATTTAATGCCTGAACTACTTCAGGTACAAATTCATCCAGTACAACTCCATTTCGGTCTTCAATCTTTAAGATTGATATTGAAGTTACGTGAACTCCGTTGTTAGGAAATGTTCCGAATGCAGAAGTGATCTCTAAAGGTGAAAGTTCCACTGTACCAAGTGCAATAGCCGGGTACGGATCTAACTTTGAATTAATACCCATCCTTTGAGCAAGTTTAACAACCTGGTTTGGCGGAGCCATTTCACCAATTGTAAGTCTTCCGGCAATAACATTTATCGAGTTAGCCAAACCCCATCTAAGACTTTCATAACCACTATATTCATTATCTGCATTTGATGGTGACCATCCTTTGTAATCAAACTTCTGATTAAGAACCGTGAAAGCCGGCGAAAGTCCATTTTCAATTGCCACAGTATAAACGAATGGTTTGAATGATGAGCCCGGCTGACGTTTTATACCCGAAACGTGATTCAATCCCCTGCCGAATTCCAGATTTCTGCCGCCAACCAGTGCTTTAATATTACCAGTACGAGGGTCAATAACAACAAAGCCGACTTCTATTGCAGCTGCTGCAGTCTTAACTGAATCAATAAAAACCGTATCATTCTTTAAACGATTATAAATAGCAATCTTTTCATTGTTATCAGCAGAGATATATCTCGGTAAATTTTTTATTGCTCTGTCTATTAAATTCGTGAGAAGACTTTTATTCCTGTTCCAATTCCAGTTTTTATCAAACAATTCCTGGTATTCCTTTAAATGCTTTGCAGCAGTACGATTTGCGATACGCTGCATCTTCATATCAAGTGTTGTATAAATGTTAAGCCCGTCACGGTAGAGGTCATAACCATACTTATCAGCCATTGATGACATTTGAAGTCTCACATATTCCATAAAATGAGGAGCTTCTGTTCTTACCGCACTTAATCTTTCAGATCCCAATACTATTGGCTGTTCACGAAGTTTTTCAAAATCTTCTTGTGACAATTTTCTGGTTGCAACCATATTATACATTACAAGATTTCGGCGCTGCATAGAACGCTCATATCTTCTTACCGGATCATAACCTTCAGGTGATTTAAGAAGTGCAATAAAAACTGCTGACTCAGGCAAAGAAAGTTCCGAGGCTTTTTTATTAAAATAAACCTGGGCAGCAGATTCAATTCCATAAGCGCTTTTCCCGAAGTATGAAACATTAAGATATAATTCAAGAATTTCTTCTTTAGTAAAATTCTTTTCAATCTGAATTGCAGTAATCCATTCTCTTATTTTTCTAACTCCGGTATCGAGTTTGTT
>DATHSU010000464.1:0-2269 GCA_035463895.1 Ignavibacteriaceae bacterium
GGAACTACATCAGGAAATTCTACAGATATGGCTTTGCCTATCCATCCGGCATTAGAAACAACAATTGCGGAAAGAGGAAGCATAAACAGAATATTAAACGTTGCAGCCTTTCTTCCTTCATCAACACTTTTTGTTGCCATAAATCGCATTATCAGCCCCATATTCATAAAAAGAAAGCCTATTGATCCGGCAACACCATCCTGCCAGAAAATACCCACAAAGTTAAAGCTCGATGGTTCATTAAAATGGGCAAGCGGAAGTTTCCATTCAGTAGGCAGCATATCCCAGAAAATATCAAATCCGCCGATGTATGAAATACCAATAAAGAAAATTAAAAATCCGGCAAACAGCAGAATGAATCCTTGCAAAAGATCAGTGAATATAACAGCCGTTTGTCCGCCGAAGGTAATATAAATTCCGGTAATTACAGCAATTACCATTACCACGCCCATCAATGTAACTTCAAAGTGAGCACCTAATAAAGTGAAATCCGTCGGAAGCATCGGCAGAACAGCTTTTCCAAGTGTTAAAAATCCTATGCTTATATATCCAATCATGTAAAACAGCAGAAGTACGGTTGCAATGAATCGTGCAGAAGGGCTGAAACGTTTTTCGAAGTATTCGGGAATGGATCTTATCTTTGTATAAATTATTATCGGCAGCCATCCGAATAAAAAGAAAGGCACAAAAAACCAATCGTTCATATAAGTCATTGATGAGGAGAAACCAGCTTCAAATCCTTTTGCAGAATATTTTATGAAGCTATGACTTCCCACACCGGTTGCAACTATTGAGAAGGCAATCAGCCACCAGGCAAAACGCCTTCCGCCAAAAAAGAAATCCTTTGTACTTCTGTTATATCGTCCGAAATATGTTCCAAATAACATAATGGCTATGAAGTACACAACCATTACAATCCAATCGGTTTCAGTTCCGATATTGTGAAATTTTTCTAAATCCATATTTTACCAGTATAATGCAGCAATAATTAAAATTCCGTGAATTAAAGTGAAGTAAAAGAAACCGAAGAGTAAAATTTTATACCATCGGCGATGGGTTTTTTTCGATATATCCAGAGCACCGCTTTTTCTGATGATTATCATACCAATCAGAAAAAATAACCCGCCTATACCATATAAATAAAGATAGGGAAGCCAGGTACTTTCAAAAGGGGGCATAGCAAAAAGTCCAATTTTTATTTTAAAAAGTTGCACAAAAATATGTAAGCCTGCCTTTTATTACAATAAAAATCGGTTACCACTTTTTATATAATCGGATTGACACCAACAAAAATTGTATATATGACGATCGATCTAGAAATTTCAAATAAAGTGCGATTTCAATCTCTAATTAAAGGATTTTAAGCTGCGTGTAGTAAATTTAATTATTGAAATTTTAAGGAAGTTAGAAGATTTAACATTAATTTAACATTGAATGTTCTAAAGCTTGTTTGGCAGGCTGATATATTTATTATTCTAAAATAAACTTTATCTTAAAATACAAAGGTGATGCTATGTTTAAAAAAATTTTTATTGTCACTCTGATTTTATCCGTATCAGTTTTGCTGATTTCCAGTTGTAAGAAAAAAGATGATGGTTTAACAAGATCTGTTATTACTGTTAAAGGCTCAGATACTATGGTTAATCTGGCTCAAAAATGGGCTGAGGTTTTTATGCAGAATAATCCTGGTGCGTCTATACAAGTAACAGGAGGAGGTTCCGGAACCGGTGTTGCAGCTTTGTTAAATGGAACAACTGATCTGGCTACTTCCAGCCGTGAGTTAAAGGAAAGTGAACTTGAGAATGCAAAATCCAGAGGTATCCAACCTAATGTAATTGAAGTGGCACTCGATGGTTTAGCTGTAATTGTTCATCCTGATAACAAGTTTGATAATATTACCATTAAACAAGTTAGCGATATATTCAGCGGTAAAATAAAAAACTGGAAAGAGCTTGGCGGACCTGATTTGCCGATTACTCTTTATGGTAGAGAAAATTCCAGCGGTACGTATGAATTCTTCAAAGAGCACGTTTTAGGTAGAGATGAAAACGGTCGTCAAATTGATTATGCTGCTTCAACACAGGTTTTACAGGGAACTGCTGCTTTGGGTGAAGCCGTTGCAAGAGATATTAAAGCAATCGGATATGGCGGTGTTGGCTATTTCGCTGAAAGAAATGATGTAAAAATTCTTCACGTTAAGCAGGATGATAATTCTCCTGCAATTTCACCTTCAGAAGATGGAAGAGTTAATTATGAAGCGATTTGGTCA
>DATHSU010000465.1:0-4312 GCA_035463895.1 Ignavibacteriaceae bacterium
AGTGCAGGAAATTGTGTGTGACATGTTTTACACGACATGTTGTACTTTCTTGCAAATGCCGGAATTGCAAGGATATCATTAGCTATAAAAGCAAAAATGATGAATGATAGAGCGGCAATTGTTAATTTGTTTTTCATTTTATTCTCCTCTGAATATTATAAGTTTATGCTGAACCTGTCTGCCGACAGGCAGGTTTATTTCAGCATCTTTAAAAACATTTTGACCCTGAAACAAGTTCAGGGTGATATTAACTTTTGAGATGCCGGATCGGAGTCCGGCATTACTCTGGGAATTCAAGGCAGCACTGTTACATAAGTAGAGTGCTCGTTAACTTTTATTATTTCTGCTTCTTCTTCAGGAACTTCAAGAAAATCGGCAACGGGTTTTACCAATTTCTGGAAGTTCAATACTGCTGTTACTTTTAATTCTCCCGGTGCAACATTATAGGGCAGTGTAAAAGTACAGGTCTCAAGTTTCGTTTCTCTCGGACCAATTCTGTAATCAACTCCGAGTGATTTAGTATTCCACTGCTGAATTGTCATTCTGCCCTGCGGATCGAAGTACGGCATTCTGAATATCCGGTTGCCTAATGGTATTCCATCTCTTTGAACTCCTTTGAAATCAGGATCATCAAGTGCTATTCCCATATCCTGGTAAGCAAGTACATCTGCGCTGATAGTAAATTCTTCTCCTTCAAATCCTTTTCTATCGACCGGTAAGTGATATACATTTCCTTTTGCATCCACAGCTTCAACATGCATCCAAAGTATTCTGTCTTCAACTGATCCGGTTGGAAATTTATGCCCGGTTTTCTGATTGAAAAGAGCAATTGTAAACTTCACAACTTCACCCGGTTCGGCTTCTTTTATGTCCGGATGAATTCTTAGTTCAACAGTGCCTTTAACTTTTCCGGGATCGTGTGCGCCATGAAATAAATGCTGCCATGCATCTGGATACTTTTTCCCCATTGAAGCAGTGTATCCTTCAGCCTGAGTCATATGGCAATTCTGGCACTTCACTCCTTCTTTGGAATAGGGACCTTCCTTCCACTCAAGATGAGTTGATTTAACCCATATATTATAAGGAGACATTTCATTGTGACAGGTTCCGCAAAACTCTGCTGTGCTGAGAAAATCTGATTTAATAATTTTATGTTCAGGTGAATTGCCTGTTCCGCGCGGACCGTATTTAGTTTTGCCATCAGCAGGTTCTGATATCCAGTTGAAGTTGTATGGAATTTCACCTTCAAATCCTGATACAGTATGGCATAGATCGCAGGATACTGATTCATTAGCACGTGAATTCATTTCCGGGAGAGGCGGCGGGACATCTCCGGCAAGAAATGCAATTGGTGCGTGGCATCCATTACATCCGGCTTTTACTTCTGCAACCATAGGATCTTTTTCGGCATGAGGTACGGCAAGTTTAAAGTATTCAATCTCATCCCAGTGATGAGTGTATGCCTGCGACATCATCGCCTGCTGCCACTGACGATAGAAATCGACATGACAGGAAGTTCCGCAGAACTGCGGGGTTTTATAATCATCGTACTTCCGTGTGCCTAATGCTTCTGCGCCAGCTTTAATTTGAGCAATTGATGTGAAGAAAAATATAAGTGAAAAGATGATTGTGTAAATGATTTTCATAAACACCTCCGTATATGAAGGATTGAAAGTAGTGGTTGAGTAAAAATAAAAATGGGTAAAAAATTTTGTGTCTGCTGATAATTGCAGCAGTTTAAAGAATATAGAAATATTGAAGAGTAACTAATCAAACGAATTCCCCTGAGCTAAGTAATAACAATATAAAACTGTAAAAGAACCACTATAAAATAATAAAATGAACGGAAAGTTTTCAGCTTTCCGTTCATCATCGTTAATCATCGAATCAAAATATTATCTATCCGTGTCTGGCAGATTAGCTATGCATCTGTTAAAAGCTGCAAGATGATTTTCAGAACCTGTCAGAAGATGTGAGTACACCCGGAGAATATCAGGATTATCTACTACTTCAATGATCTGATATTGAAGATCTGCTATATCGAGTTCCTCAATATCAACACCGACCTGTAAAGCTTCTAACAAGGACACTGAACCCTGAACTATATAGTCATCATATAAAATCTGGAACGGTCCGGGAGGAAATACGCCTATTTCATCAGATGTGACAGGATCTTCAATATTGTATTTTACGAGCAATCTTAGAATCGCATCCATGTGCTTTTGCTCGCTTTCCTTAATATTCAAAAAGACCTTGTAGTTATAAAGATTGCCAAATGTTGTATAAACATCCCTCGCAAGTTTTTCCTCTAAACGCATATGGATCAACCCGTCTAAAGCTTCCTGGGAAAGATCGAATGTTGAACCACTTCCTCCTCCGTTGCTTCCATTACCATATTTTGAAAGCATTGATGAATCATCAGTCGAAACAGGATTCTCGTTACTGCACCCAATATTAAAAATCAAAAAAAGAATTACAGAGAATAGAATAACAATTCTATTTGATTTCATTTTGTACCTCTTTGTGATAGATTATATTAATTAAAAAAGACGGCGATCACTCGCCGTCTTGTATTGTTTGATTATTTCCTGCCGCCTCTTTTTGTTCCGGTTCCAGAACCGCTGCCTGTTCCGTTACCTCCTGTTGATCCTCCGGGTCCATAACCACTTCCGTCATGAGGACCTATTCCGCTGTTTCCTGTGCCATCGCCAGGTCCGTATTTATTTCCTCCAAACTTGCTTTGTTTTGCTTTGCCGTTCATTTTCTTTAATCCTGATCCATCCTGAGGTTTCACAAAATCAGGATCCTGTCCGTTTGGAATTCCGTCACCATCAACATCGGGTGCATTATCATTAAATCCATCACCATTATTGTCAACGAAGTTCTTGCCATGGATAATTTCACCGGTTTTTAGTTTGTTCTGGTTCTTAACCTGGTTTTGTGTTTCTCCCTGAAATTGATTTTGATCTTTAGTCTGGGTTTTAACTTCATTCTTGATCTTGTTCTGATTAGTTGTACCGCTCTGAGCTAAAAGATCGGATGATACGAAAGCTACTGCTATTATTATTGCAAGTAAGCTTAACAGATTTCTGGTTTTCATTTTGTTTCTCCTTTTTTTTATGTTGTTTCTGTTTTCTATTGATTTATCCAACAGCCGTGCCACTTAAATAAACTGCCAGAATGAGTTATAATTGAAGGTTTTGATAAACAGTTCGACTGAATTGGCGAACTACATCGACTTGATTGACGAGATAATAATCACTGCAATTAACCCTGCTCTTCATATAGTATAAATATTAATCTAAGTTTGTATATGAAGATTAAGTTTAAATTGAAACCTAAAGCAGTTATACTTATATCGGTATTGATAGCTGTTGTTATGTTTACATCAGCTTATATTGAGCTTAATCAGAGTAAGCGGGATATTTTTCAACTTCTTTACGAACATTCTTCTACACTTATCGAATCAATTATTCAAAGCAGCGACAATACTCTTAATGCAAGTTTTGAAATAGAAGATATCATTACCGAACGACTTCTTAATAATGCAAGACTGATAAGAAAACTTGATGACGCTAATAAAATCACTGAAGAAGAACTCATTCGTATAGGCAGGAACAATAATCTTTTCAGAATTAACATTTTTGACCAAAATGGCAATCGCATATTAACTAACAGAGTGCCGGAGCCGGATCATGAATATGGTGAGGAAAATATTAACAGGGCGGATAGACTCGCCCCCATCCTTTCCGGAGAAACTGATGAACTTGTGATAGGGTTAAAGCATGCTGAATTTATTGAAGGGGAAAGATTTGCTGTAGCCGTTGCAAGATCAAAAAACAGAGGTGCAATTGTTGTAAATATAGATGCAGAAGAATTTCTTGAATTCAGAAAAAGAATCGGTATCGGGAAAATACTTCAGGAAATGACAAAGCATCATGGAATTGAATATATAGTTTTGCAGGATACACTCGGAATACTTGCAGCGAGTGAAAAGATTGACACACTTGAAGCTATTCCCGGGTCCGATTTTCTTATGAATGCCCTTAGCACTGATTCAACTTTTTCAAGGGTTACTGATTTCGCATCAGACGAAGTTTATGAAGTTGCAAAACAATTCGTGTTTGATGGAGAGATAGTAGGTATATATAGAATCGGTATTTCACTTGAAGATGTCCGTAGTGTTGAGAGCATAATGATCAGACGGTTAATTATAATCTCTTTAATTCTTGCTGCTATTTCGATAATTGTTCTCAGTATAATTTTTACTACACAGAATTTACAAACAGTTTCAGAAGAGTATAAGAAATTT
>DATHSU010000466.1:0-3205 GCA_035463895.1 Ignavibacteriaceae bacterium
AGCATCCAATGCTTCTGCAAGATTCCTCGGCAGGAAGTGTATTTTTTCTTTGTAATCATCGGATAAAAAGTTTTTATCAATCGGACCAAAACCTTCTTCAACCGGATCAATTTTGTTTACAACACCATCAATACCTGCAAGAAGCATTGCAACGGTACATAAATAAGGATTTGCAGTTGCATCAGGCGGACGGTATTCAAATCTTGTTTCATCCGGATTTGAAATGTATTTAGGTATTCTAATTGCCGATGCGCGATTACCCTGTCCGTATGTTAAAGCAACCGGCGCTTCAAATCCCGGCACCAATCTTTTATAAGAATTTGTACTCGGATTTGTAAAAGCAGAAAGTGCCGGTCCGTGTTTCAGCATTCCGCCGATAAAGTATCTGCCGAGTTCGTTGATATTACCATACTCTCCTTTTTTATAAAAAGCATTCTTTCCTTTCTTTGTTAAATAAAAGTGCAGATGCATTCCGTTGCCTGCCTGCTGATACATCGGCTTGGGCATAAAGGTTATATACAATCCCTTCTGTTTGGCAAAATTGAAAAGGATGTATTTCGCGGTAACAATGTTATCTCCTGTATCAAGCAAGGTGCTGAAGTAAGTTTCAATTTCCTGCTGACCTCTTTCACCAACTTCGTGGTGATGATACTTAATATGGATACCTTTGGCTTTCAATAGTTTACAGGCTTCGTCACGGAAATCATCATATTCATCAAAAGGATTTGCTGCGTGATATGCTTTTTTATAAAACTCTTCTGCGTGCTCAACTTTGTAATATGATGAAGCTGTTCTTGTATCAAACTCCACATTTGAAAATATATAGAATTCAAATTCAGGTCCCCACCATGATTGATCGCAGCCGGTTGTTTTTTTGAGAAGCGCTTCAGCCTGCTTAGCAAGATATCTTCCGTCCTGATTAAATGGAGTTCTTTTTTCATCTGTCAAAACAATATGTGAATAAAAGCTGAGAGTGGGAGCTTCGCGGAATGGATCCATTTTGCCCGTTGCCAGATCAGGAATTAAGATCATATCGCTGTTCTCAACTTTTCTGAATCCATAACTGGAGCCATCAAAACCGACCCCTTCCTTCAACAGCTTTTCAAGTATCTTGTCGTAATATGGAAGTGTTATATGGTGCAATCTTCCGGTGAGGTCGATTGCTTTAAGATCGATGAACTCAACTTTATTTTTTTTAATTAAGTTCTTGCTTTCTTCGAGATGATTTTTTTTCATACATACCCCTGTGGATAAAGGATGTTTTCAAATAAATATTTTAATAAAGACAAAATGAGGCAGTCTCATAGGCAATGTTTTCTCGATAATTTTTCTGATTCCATCAGAAAAACACTCGAAAACCGGCCGTAATAAAAGGTTCTCGAGTAATGCAATGTATCGAGAGAACCTTTTGAGACAGCCTCATTAAATTATTAACCGTTAAAGTTCAGTGCATCTATACCGGGATAAATTGCTGTAAGATCAAGCTCATCCTCTATTCTAAGAAGCTGATTGTATTTAGCAACACGATCCGTTCTGGAAGCTGAGCCTGTTTTAATTTGTCCGGCATTTGTAGCCACAGCAATATCTGCTATAGTTGTATCTTCTGTTTCACCTGAACGATGGCTTATAACGCTTGTATAGCCGCTTATCTTTGCCAGTTCAATTGCATCAAGTGTTTCTGTCAGAGTACCGATTTGATTTACCTTGATAAGAATTGAATTCGCTACGCCAAGATCAATACCTTTTGCCAGTCTTTCAGTGTTTGTAACAAATAGATCATCACCAACAAGTTGAATTTTTTTACCGATTTTATCTGTCAGCATTTTCCATCCGTCCCAATCGTCCTCAGCCATACAATCTTCCATTGAAACAATTGGATACTGCTTTGCCCAGCTTGCCCAGTAGTCAACCATTTTTTCGATAGGTATTTTTTTATTTGGTGCTGATTTAAAGAGATGATAAGCTTTTTTCTCTTTCATAAAGAATTCACTCGCAGCGGGATCAAGGGCGATTGCTATTTCTTCACCGACTTTATATCCGGTTTTTTCAATTGCTTCAAGAATTACTTCAATTGCTTCTTCATTCGATTTAAGGTTTGGAGCAAATCCGCCTTCATCACCAACTGCTGTGTTATATCCTTTTTTAGAAAGGACTGACTTTAATGCGTGAAAAGTTTCAGCACCCATTCTTAGTGCTTCAGCAAAATTAGGGGCACCAACAGGCATTGCCATAAATTCCTGAAAGTCAACATTGTTATCAGCGTGCTTACCGCCGTTAAGAATATTCATCATAGGAACGGGCAGTGTTTTAGCATTTGTTCCGCCGATATAACGATAGAGCGGCATACCCAATTGTGCTGCTGAAGCTTTAGCACAGGCAAGCGAAACGCCAAGCATTGCATTAGCACCAAGGTTTCCTTTGTTTTCAGTTCCGTCTAATGCTATAAGAAACTGATCAATTGCAACCTGATCAGTTGCATCAAAATCTATTAATTCTTCTGCAATTTTTTCATTTACATTTTCAACTGCTTTAAGAACACCTTTACCGCCGTAACGGGATTTGTCACCATCCCTTAATTCAACGGCTTCATGCTCACCGGTTGAAGCACCGCTTGGAACAGCAGCTCTTCCCACAATACCGCTTTCAAGTGTAACTTCAACTTCTAAAGTCGGATTACCTCTTGAGTCTAATATTTCTCTTGCATATACATCAACTATTGTTGTCATTTTATCTCCTGATTCTTTCTTTTTTCTTTATAAATATATTGTAAAAAATAACCTGATAAAATTACTTAATAGTATGAAAGAATTAAAGTGAAAAGGCAAGGATTCGGTATGATGTGTCAGGATTCACTTAATTTTTTTCTAAGAAATTACCTGCTGATTCCAGCACTATTTGAGCTGATAAAAATAAATATGCTAATTTTTTAAATACCTGAAATCCGAACCGCTTGGAGTTTGGAATACCTTTAAGTCAAACTGAGGAACAACAGCAAAAATATGATCAAATATATCTGCCTGAATACCTTCATACTTTACCCACTCTGTAGTTGAAGCGAATACATATACTTCGATTGGTATTCCGGTTGGACCGGGATCAAGATGACGTACCATAAAAGTTAATCCTTTATTCACATCTTCCCGCTTTCTTAAATAATATTCAAGATACTTTCTGAAAGTTCCAAGATTGGTTAATCGTCTTCCAT
>DATHSU010000467.1:0-4051 GCA_035463895.1 Ignavibacteriaceae bacterium
AAAAACAATATCGGGAATTACACCAAGACTCTGGGTACTGCCGCCATTAACGCGATAATATTTTGCCACAGTCAATTTAACCTGACCTAATTCACCTCTCTGTTTGGAAGAAAGTCTGTTAAGATCAATTAAGTTTTGTACTGTTCCTTTGCCGAAAGTCTGCTCACCTAAAATAATTCCTCTCCCGTAATCCTGAATAGCACCGGCAAATATTTCAGATGCTGAAGCACTGAAACGATTTACAATTACTGCCAATGGGCCGTCATATTCAATTCTTGGATTAGGATCATCGCCAATATCAACAGAACCATCAGAGTTTTTAACCTGAACAACAGGTCCTTCATATATAAACAGCCCGGTAAGTTCAATTGCTTCACTTAAAGAACCTCCGCCGTTGTTTCTTAAATCAATTACCACTCCATCTACTTTTTCCGTTTTAAGTTCTTTGAGCAAATTTCTTACATCACGAGTTGTACTCTTAAAATCTTTTTCACCTCTCCGCTGTCCATCAAAATCTATGTAAAAAGAAGGAATTTGAATCACACCGATTCTTAACGAAGTATTGTCTGATGTTATCTCGATAATTTCTTTATTGGCTGACTGATCTTCAATTTTAACTTTATCTCTTACAAGGGATATCTCTTTTATCTTAACATTTACATCCGACCCCGCAGGAATGATCTGAAGTCTGACAGTGGTGCCTTTTGGTCCTCTTATGAGTTTTACTGCCTCTGTAATACGCCATCCAATTATGTCTATAAAATCACCATCATTGTCCTGAGCGACAGCTATAATTTTATCATCAGGAGATAGTAATTTACTTTGTGCAGCTGGTCCGCCAGGAATTATTTCAACAATTTTTGTGTAATCATCCTCAGTTTGAAGTCTTGCCCCAATTCCTTCGAGCGAAAGACTCATATCAATTTTAAAATTATCAGAGGTAACCGGTGATAAGTAATTTGTATGCGGATCAATCGAAAGAGTAAATGCATTCATAGCAAGCTGAAATACATCTTCAGAAGTATATTGATTGAGAAATTTTGCGTAATTGTTATAACGCTTTGATAAAGTGCTTTTTATAAAATCCCAATCTTTTTCGTTGAGCTTATAAGTTATAGCATCATTCTTTAACCTTTTTATCCAGCGGTCATTCAGCTCATCTAAATCTTTGGCCCATTGAGTGCTGTCTCTGTGAAAAACAAAATATTCGTCTTTTGCAAAATCAAATTCCTGGTTTAATAAATTATCTGCAAAACCAACCCTCTCATTTACTTTTTGTAAATAAGAATTAAATGCATCATAATAGAAACTCAGATTTCCATCAAGAATAAAATCATCAATATTAAATCTGTATTTTTCAAATTCATCAATATCTGGTTGAGTGAAATAAATTTTGCCGGGATCCAGAGAACTTAAATATCGATCAAAGATAACAGATGACAAAGAATCGTTAATATCCAACTTTTTAAAATGATACCTTGACAGAATTGTTGTTATAAGCTGATTCTCAAATCTATAATGATTTTTAGGTTCAATAACCACTGTAGAATCGTAGCCTATTAATTCCTCTGTTACTATATCTGTAGATTTAGCAGTGAATAAATATGCTGATACAATTAATATTATTGTAAATAAAGCGTATTTCATTATTTGACCAATCCGACTATTCATTAAAATTCATTTATGTTTCAATAACATAATAGTTGATTTATATATTCGTTAAAACACCAAAAACAGTGCTTCGTGTTGACAGGTAATAATTTTAAAAATTAGTATATGTTCTTAAATTTTAGAAGCGAATTCAAAAACTTCTTCCGCATGCTTATCAATATCAAAGTCTTTCATAATTTTAGCAATGGTGCCATTTCTGCTAATTATAAAGGTAATTCTGCTTGACATACCTAAATTGTTCAACACACCATAAGCCCGGCTTACTTCTTTGTTTTCATCCGAAAGGAGAGGGAAGTTTAAATTGTGCTCGGCAATGAACTCTGAAATCGACGCTTTTGAGTCAACACTAATTCCTAAAACAGTAATATTATTATCGCTGAATTTATCCCGGCTGTCTCTAATGCCACAAGCTTGTTTTGTGCATCCGGAAGTATTTGCTTTTGGATAGAAATAAATTACAACAGGATTGCCTCTAAGTTCGGATAAGGTATAATAATTTCCGAAAGCATCCGATAATGTAAAATCCGGCGCAAGGTCTTTTTCACTTAAATTCTCAGCATTACCGCCGCATGAAGTTAAAATCAAAAATGCTGAAACGAAAAAATATAATAAATGCTTTTTCATGTTATTCATCCTTAAAAATAGTTCTGTTAAAAATATATTCTACATTGCTTAACATCTGTTCATTGCTAAAAATTCCGTTAATATCATTCTCGTCTAAATATTTTTTAACTTCGGCTGATTTTAAGAGCTCATCTTTAAGGTTTTTATTTTTATCAGCCCAAACATCCATTGCGCTCGTTTGAACAATCTTATAAGCATCTTCTCTGGTTAAGCCCTTACTAACAAGTTTTAATAAAACTGCCTGTGAGAAAACCAGTCCCCTTGTAATATTAAGGTTGTTGATCATATTCTCAGGATAAACAATCAGCTTATCAATTAATTTGATCATAAGATCGAGCATATAATCAAGAGCAATACAGCTGTCGGGAACTATTATTCTTTCCACTGAAGAGTGTGATATATCTCTTTCATGCCATAACGCAACATTTTCCAGTGCTGCAATTGAATTACTTCTTAAAATTCTTGCTAAGCCGGTAATACGTTCGCTGACAATAGGATTTCTTTTATGCGGCATTGCAGAAGATCCTTTTTGACCTTTGGAAAAATATTCTTCTGCCTCAAGCACTTCGGTTCGCTGCAGATGCCTTATTTCTACAGATATCTTTTCAAGGGTTGCGGCAATTAAAGCGAGAGTTGACAAAAATTCTGCATGCCTGTCTCTCTGAATAACCTGTGTAGAAACTGGTGCGGGAGATAAGCCCATTACCTTGCAAACATATTCTTCGACTTTTGGTGAAAGGTGTTCAAAAGTTCCGACAGCACCGGAGATTTGTCCAACTGAAATTATTTCAATCGCACTTTTTAATCTTTTAATATTTCTTTTTGTTTCTTCGAACCACAGAGCAAACTTTAATCCCATAGTTGTTGGTTCAGCGTGTATTCCGTGGGATCGTCCAACACAAACCGTATCTTTGTACTCAATAGCTTTACTTTTCAATATATCTTTCAAAGTAATTAATCTCTTAAGTAAAAGCTCACCGGCAGATTTCATTTGGTATGAAAGGGTAGTATCTAAAATATCCGATGATGTCATACCGTAATGAATGTGTCGTGATTCCGGACCGACATATTCAGCAACATTAGTAAGAAAAGCTAAAACATCGTGTTTGGTTGTTTCTTCAATTTCAAGAATTTTATTTACTTCGAATTTTGCTTTACTTTTTATAACAGTCACATCCTCTTTAGAGATTTCACCCAATTCAGCACGTGCTTCACAGGCAAGGATTTCAATTTTTAACCAGGTGCTGAATCTAAATTCATCTTCCCAGATTTTACCCATTTCAGGTAAAGTATATCGCTGGATCATCTGTTTTTCTCCAGTTTCATTCTCTTGGTTAATTCATTATTATCTCTTACAATTTTTATAGCAATAGTTTGATCAGTTCTGAATTCCTGGAATACTCCGTACAATGTATTTTCATTATTTATCTTAAAGTTCTCAACCTCGATTATAATATCGCCAACACGGATGTCAGATTTTTCAGCTGGTGAACCGGGAGTAACTCTTGTAACAATTACACCTCTTGAGCTTGATAAATTATAGTATCTGGCTATACCTTCATCAATTGTTTGAATTCGCATTCCAATCTGAAAATCCCTATCTATAGAACCCTTTGCTTTAAGTTCTGAAATTATTTTTCTTACTTTGTTTATAGGAATTGCAAAACCCAGACCGATGTTACCCTGCGCACCGCCAGCAGTGAAAATAAGAGTATTCACACCAATTACTTCACCAAGACTATTCACCAGCGGTCCA
>DATHSU010000468.1:0-2038 GCA_035463895.1 Ignavibacteriaceae bacterium
AAGTACAATTGATAAAAGAATCCATGCAACGGTATCATCAAACATTCCGACTGCAAGAGTGATTTGTCCGATATCTCTTCTTATTAATTTCAAATCCATCAGAACTTTTGCAATAACCGGAATTGCCGATAGTGAAATGGCAATTGCTATGAACATCGCAAAGATCAGTCTTTGATCAGGATCAACAAGGAAAGAATTGGGGATGAGAAAACCAAAAGCAAAACCGCAGGCCAGTGAAAAAGGTAATTCGCCCAGTGCTATACCTAAGGTTTTTTTTGCATGATGTTTTATAAGCTGAAGGTCGGTTTCAAGTCCCGTTATTAAAAGTAAAAACATTGCACCGATTAATGTTATTACTTCAAGCAGACTTTTCTGCATCTCTGTGATTGGAATTACCCAGCCGTGAATAAAAGGGAATAGATTGCCAAGAAGAGAAGGACCGAGAACAATTCCTGCAAGTATTTCTCCCAGCACTGAGGGTTGGCCAATTCGCTGTGCAATTTCACCAAATATTCTGGCAGTTATCAGCAGAACGGCTATCTGAATTAACAATTTTAAAATATCATTATGGATACCGGCAATAGCTATTTCTTTATAGATTTCCATAACTAATTTTTTATAGATCAGGTGTTTTTACTATTTATTAAAAACTTTTGTACGAAGCTAAATAAAAACGCAGTGAATATAAAGAAGCTGATTTGCAGGAATTTGAACCATTTTCAAGAATAATAATCAACTTTACATCCGCAGCCATCCCACATTTTTTCATAAATTTCAAGGCGCTGTTTAACCAGTTCTTCTGCTTCAGCTAAGCTTTTCATTCTACGGAAAAGAATTTCATTTTTGTTTGTTGTTTCCTGAATAAAGTATCGGTCATCTTTTTCAAGAATTCTTATTTTATCAGATAATCCTGTATCTGCCTCGTAGATTATGTGAAAATCTTTAAAAACTTCATCCAGATTCAATACGTGAAAAGTTATATAGGTTTTTTCTGCTAGACTAAGTATTTCTGAAGTTGTTTTCATAAAAACCGGTGATTTTAGTTAATGAGATGATATTTGAGTTTTAATGATTCATGTTATTTCTGCTACAAAAACCGTGGTGTATTTATTATCTTTGAGTAAACATTACTTTTTTTTATGCAAGAACTATTCGATAATATTTCCGGCTGGTTTCAGCAGTACCCTGTTTTATATTATAATCTGAAATTTATAGGCGTAATAAGCTTAGCAATAATAGCATATTTCGTCGTAAGGTTTGCTGCCAACAAAGTTATTCGGAAAATAACGGCCAAAACAAAAACCGAAATAGATGAAATAGTTTTTAATTTTAAATTTATTCGTCGTGTTGCACTCATTGCTCCGGTTTATGTGTTAAACAGGTTTTCTTATCTCATACCTCAATTTGAAAATTTCATACATCTTGTCTCATCGATACTTATTGTAATAATGATGATACTCATCATCGGTTCCGTTCTTACTTCTTATAATGAAGTTTATGAAAGACTTGGCAAGAGTTCCGAACGTACCATAAAGGGCTACTTACAAGTAGCAAAAATATTTACTTATTTCTTCGGGGCTATTTTTATAATAGGAATAATAACAGAACAAAACGTTTGGAATTTATTTGCCGGACTTGCTGCTGCTTCGGCATTAGTTCTCTTAATTTTTCGTGATACAATTCTATCATTTGTCGCAAGTATTCAGATAAATTCTTATGATCTGATAAGAAAAGGGGATTGGATTGAAATGCCGAAGTTCGGTGCTGACGGTGATGTTATTGATATTTCCTTAAATGTTATCAAAGTTCAGAATTGGGATAAAACGATAGTAGTTTTACCTACTTATAAATTGCTGGAAGAATCTTTCAAAAATTGGCGCGGTATGCAGATGACCGGCAGCCGGAGAATCAAGCGTTCAATCCTGATAGATGTAAACAGTGTGAAGTTCTGTGATGATGAGATGTTGAAGCATTTCAGAAAGTACCAGCTTATAACAGAATATATAGATTCTAAAATTGAAGAAATAAGAAAATCCAA
>DATHSU010000469.1:0-8120 GCA_035463895.1 Ignavibacteriaceae bacterium
CCCGCCTGTTCATCACCAAACTCGGATAATCCATTATCGTATAAAATTATCCGTTGTGTATTCATCTTTTTATTTTCAGAGGAGAATATATCATAACCAACATTTCCAACTTTGCTGGCAGATGTGAATTCTATATTTACAGTAATAAGTGAATCAACGGCATTATATACAACATCACCAGAAGGTGAAACAGAGGTGACCTGAAATTGATTAATATTATAATCAACAATACCTGAATAATCCTTCTCGCAGGAAATGAAAATCACAGATAATAAAAGAATAAGAAAGAGTGAAAATTTCATAATTTAATATTTGATTACATTATAATTTCAACAAGGTAAAAATAAAGGTTTATTTTTTTACCCTGCAATAATAAGAACAATAGGAGCAGGAGAAAAACAGAGAATGAAAATTATAAAACTTATATAACCTAATATCATTCTTTTATTATCTAAAGGAGTGGTATCCATAACCGGCGGATGCTTTAATTTTATAATGAAGTACAGCACCAATGCCCAGAATAACCATCCCGACCAGCCAAAACCTAAATTCAGCTCCAAAGTTGCCTCAATCATTCCGGTAATTCCCAAAACAAATAATGCAATGAAGCTTATTACTGAAATATTATAATGTTTCTTCTCTCCAAACATAGTATAAGAAATGTGCCCTCCATCCAACTGCCCAACCGGTATCATATTCATTGAAGTAACGAATAATCCGAACCATCCTGCAGTTAAATAAGGATAATGGTAAATCTCACTCATCGGAGGGAAGAACATATCCTTATTAACAAATAATTCTTTTAAGAAAAGAAACAATGCTGAATCACCAAATACCAATATCAAACCTGATTGACCGTATTCTTCCGACAAATAATCCGGATGGATGTTAAGCAAATATTCGATTCCGGGAACATTCATGAACCCGTAAACAAGTATTATAACACTGACAATAAATCCAGCAATCGGTCCGGCAACACCAATATCAAACATGGCTTTTTTTGTAAAGATTGGTGATTTGGTTTTTATTACTGCACCAAGAGTACCAAAGTTTATAAATATTGGGATGGGTGGAAATGGAATATAAAATGGCAGCGTTGATCTTACACGATGATACACAGCGGCAAAATAATGTCCGAATTCGTGAAAAGTTATTATAAGCATTATGCTGATTGAATATGGCAATCCGCTGTATATAATTGTTGAAAATTCATATGGACCGGGCTGCCCTGTAGTCCATGCTACACCAGCTAATGTTGTAGTTATGAAAGTTATAATAAAAAGTCCGCTATGAATTAAATAGCTTTTTATTTTCTTTTGTTTTTCTTTAGCAGCTGTCGTAACGTAAACTCTATTTATTTGAGAAAAATCACTCATATTATTTTTGGAATTAAGAGCATTATTAATCTAGCGGCAAACAAAATTCTGCCTCTCAAGCACAAATGAACAAACTCCCTCTATAGTTTTAATCAAAGATCTAAATTGAAACCAATGTTTGCATAATCCTCAGATAAATCGTAATACTCACCATGAACGCTTTTACCCGATATATAAGTAAAATGAATACTTAACCCTTTGTGATTCCATTTACCGAATTTTAATCCTGCAGTTATAATATTATTTCCAAAATAAGTATCTATTCCATTAAGTTTAAAATCATAAGCAATAAAAGGAGTGAATAATTCTGTTGATAATGGTAAGGCGTAATAATCAAATCCAATTTGATAAATCCCTCTTTTAATACCTGTAGGAATAATATGCAGAATGTAAGTGAAACCAGCATAAACCCTGAAAGAATTAATCCTGTAATACGGAAAGAGTTCAACAAATTCTTTACTGAATACAAAAGGATTTCTTCCTTCCCTCCACTGATCATTCTGTTCATCAAACTGGCCATCAACAAGATGTGCGCTAATATGACTGAATCTCAATCGTAAACCTAGTTCATTGTTGCAGATTATTCTTTTATATCCGGCGTTTATTCCAAATAAATAATCGATGGTTTCAACCGGAAACTTAAAGTTTTCTGCACTTCTTAATCTTGTATAAGTAAAAAGATCTGCGCCAAATGAAATAGTATAATTTGGAAAGCTAAGGTGAACTATATCCTGAGAAGTTCCGATATCAAGTCTTATTTTATTTTCAGCTAAAGCAAATAAAGCCCCGGCTTTAGGTTCAAGATAATTGGCTGCGAATGGCTGGATATTTAAACCGGAAGGAAACCATTCTGTGCTTTGCTGAGAAAATATTTGTAAGGAATAAAGTAAGATTACTGAAATGATAAGTCGCATTATTTTTCTACGGAGTTTGAGGATATTAATTTGCGAAATTTTTGTTTGATTAGTTTATTATAACTGTACTTAAACTTGGAAGTTAAGCTGGATATTGCATACAGATTTGTTGGGAAAGCAAACGAAGGCTCAAAGTAACAGTTTACTGTGCAGCCCTGACAGAAATCAAATCTGCCTTCCATCTTTTGAAACTGTTCTACTTTTTCTGATTGACGTATTTCTTTAATTGGTCTGTCGATAAGAATTTTTTCGTTTCTAAAATGATAGCAAGGAAGAATTATTTCATTATACGGTGATATTACTACAACTCTTGACACTGCTTTACAAGATGGGTTATTAATATCATTTCCGCCATCTCTCCTTAGTTTCATAAATCCTTTGTTAAGATAAACATCCAGTTTGCCATCGCAGTATTCATCAACATAATCCACTGCCTCAGCAGATAAACCGGGATTTCCAAAGTAAGAGAAGACCGGGTTTACTAATAATACCAGATCATGTTCAGCTGCAATTTCATGGATTCGCGGCAGTTTCTTATAGGTTTCATCTGTAACTGTAAACAGGATATCAGGATATTCACCCAAAGATTTTGCTAAATCAATACTTCTAAATACACTTTTATAACAATCAATTTTACGGATTCTGTTGTGCTCTTCTTCATCAGGAGAATCAAGTGAGAAATGTAAAAGATTAATTTTCCCGGCAAGTTTCTCAGCAAACTTATGATATAACAATCCGTTGGAAGTTATGCTTGTCTGCATATTCAAACTTTTTGCATACTCTGCCATTAAATGAATTTCTTTATGAAGCAGAGGTTCACCTCCAGTAAGATCGATAAACTTAACACCAAGTTCTGCTAATTGCTTAACATTTGATTTGAAGTCTTCCAGTTTAGCAAATGGCGTATCCTTAAACTCAGTATGATCACCAAAATGACAAAACTCACAGAATGCATTGCATCGGTATGTTAGATAATAATTACAAAGTAAAAGCACGAAAGAGAAAGCTCCATATAGTAGGTTTATTACTCATTAGGTCAATAATCCATTCAAACAATCTATTTAAAGAATCTATATATCAATCCTTTTTGAATAATTGAATGATTGCAGATTAAATAAAATATTAGTTAGTAAGTTCTACCCTTCCAGATAACCTTTTTATTTGGCAATACTATAAACGGCAAAGCTATAACATAAACCAAATAATACAGCTGATAATGAAAGAAGTACTTCAAATTTTTAGATATCTTTAAATGCCTGTGTACTGGCAGAAGAACTAAGAAATCAATTGCTAATTTAAAGATAACCAAATATAGCCAGACAGGTGAGAAAAAGAAAGGTGTCAACAGCACTGCGAGATTACATAAAAATCCGAATATCATAATTACAAAACCAATAAAAGGTACGCCAAGTCCTCCTACTCCCCATCTCTTCTTTTGTCTTACCAAACTTTTCCAGGTTTTGCATGCAATTGAGGTAACAAGCGACTTTTCATCAAGAGGAAAAAGAATTTTGTATTTCTTAAGTTTTTTTACTGCATTAAGTAATATGAAATCTTCTGTAACACTGAAAGGAAGCTTTTCATATCCGCCTGTTTCATCATAAGCTTTTTTTCGATAGCTCATATTATTTCCAATACAGCTTATAGGAATTCCCAGATTTACTGTTCCTGAACCGGCAGTAAGCAAATAAATAAAATCGATTGCCTGCATACCGCTAAATCCGTTTTTTGCTTGCTGTGTTGTGAAGCCGCATACAAGGCCCACATCTTCAGTATAATATGAACAAATTGTCTTTACCCATTCAGGTTTAACTTCACAGTCAGCATCAGTAGTTAATATTATTTCTCCTTTTGCCTGATCCAATGCATAAGTAAGGGCGCGCATCTTGCCGATAAGCTTTGAATGAAATTTTTCGGTTGTTATTTTTTTAAAACGTGATTTATCTCTAATAAAATCATCTATAATTTTTCCAGTTGAATCTTCTGACTGATCATCAACTAACAGTATTTCAAGTTTTCCTTCGGGATATTCCAGTTTTTCCAGTGATTGAAGTGTCCTTAGAATCTTATCTGCTTCATTACGTGCAGCAACGATCACAGTTGCAGAAGGAAGTTTTAAATCCTCAGTAATTTTTGGAAACTTTTTTTTCACACCAATTGTGAACAGAACAGAAAGGATAAAATATCCGGTGATAGATATAGTGAAAATTATTTCAAACATTCAGCCGGTTCTCCAAATAAATATCCTTTTCTAATTACCTGCTCTGCAATATACCTGATGGAATCAACAATTATATCTCTTGACTTTATGTTATCGTGCAGAACAATGATTGAATCTGACCTTAAGTTCTTATCTACTGCTGATTTAACCAGTTCAATATCATTCTTAAAATCATATGGCAGAAGTGACCACATAATATTTTTAAGTTTCAACTGATTTAACATTTTCTTAGTGGATAATCTGTACTTACCAAAAGGGGGACGATAATAGACCGGTTTAATACCAAGCTGATTACATATAACATCATTGCACTTTTTTATTTCAATGACCTGATTTTCTCTTGATAGTTTAAGTAAACTTTTATGACTGTAATTATGATTACCTATTGAATGCCCTTGTGTTAAAATCTCTTTAGCTAATATTGAATTTCGTTCAATATTTTGACCGACACAAAAGAACAATGCCTTTATGTCAAATTCATTAAGAGTTTTAAGAATTAGCTCTGTTGCTTCAACAGTTGGTCCATCATCAAAAGTTAAAAGAATTTTATTGTTAGAGGTTGTCCAGTAATAATTGTTGAATAGTTTTTTAATTACTAATGGCGGATTATAAAATAAGTTCATCAAAGGTTTATCAGGAGGATTTTGATTTAAGATGTTCACTATAAGCCAGTTTTAATGCTTCTTCTATTTCCTTGTACAATACTTTAGAGCGTTTATCTTTTCTTAATAGTTCTACATTACATCGGCTGCACAATAAATATGCAATTAAAGTATTCAAATCACGATACATATAACCATTTAAGGATAAAGCTAATTCAGTACCCATAGCAAGAGGATCAATTTTATTTTTATTGCAGCAAGGACAAATTTCACTTTCGTAAAACCATTAATTTTCCAATGCATCGCCGTACATTTTTTCGGCATTGGAAAATAATTCATACAATTCTGCTGTTATTTCTTCATTATATTCCAAAAATTACATCTCCATTTAGAATATTCACTATAAAATTACGAAATAAGAATGACAATGAATGATCACAATATGACAACAAATGATGAATTATTAAACGCTCTGCACTAAGCGCTTTGCTCTCAGAACAAAACTCATCCCTTAATAACTCCAACCGGACGTATCTTAGCTACTTTCCAGGTTATCCCTTCCTTATGCATAACATCAACAACATCGGCTACATCTTTATAAGCGCCGGGCATTTCTTCGGCAATGGTTTTGTATCCTTTTGCCTGAACGATAATGCCTTTATCCTTTAACTCTTTGATTAGGTCTCTGCCCTTTGCTCTTTTCAGGGCTTTTGTTCTGCTTAGATTTCTACCGGCACCGTGGCAGGAACTTCCAAAAGTTTCCTCCATAGCTTTTTCTGTTCCTACGGCTATGTAAGAATACCTTCCCATGTCACCGGGAATTAAAACCGGCTGCCCTACACCTTTATACTTTGATGGAATAAATTCACTGCCGGGAGGAAAAGCTCTTGTTGCACCTTTTCTATGAACACAAACTTCTTTTAGCTGATCATTAATTTTATGTTTTTCAATTTTTGCTATGTTATGACAAACATCATAAACTAACCTGAATCCGAGTTCTGATTCCTTCATATTAAAAGTTTCAAGCAGACTTTTCTTTGCAAGGTGCATTATTACCTGACGGTTATTCCAGGCAAAGTTAGCAGCAGCCTGCATTGCAGCGATATAATCCTGTCCTTCCTGAGATTTAATTGGCGCACAAGCCAACTGTTTATCTGGAAGCTTAAAACCGTATTTAGCACTTGCATTGAGTAATACCTTTAAATAGTCATCACAAACCTGATAACCAAGTCCGCGTGACCCTGTGTGAATTAAAACAACAAGCTGCCCTGCGAACAAGCCAAAAACTTCAGCGGTTTTACTATCATAAATTTCATCGACAACATCAATCTCCAGAAAGTGATTGCCGGAACCAAGAGTGCCCGCCTGATCTGCACCGCGTTCAAGAGCACGTTGACTAACAGCACTGAAATCGGCATTCCGCAGTGTTCCGCTTTCTTCTGTAAATTCAATATCGGATGGATTACCGAGTTCATTTTCAAGAGCCCAGACCGAACCTTTTTCAAGCACCTGTTTAAGATCTTTGTTAGATAATTTTTTAATTGCACCGCTTGCTCCAACTCCTGTTGGGACATTTTTAAAAAGCTTTGAGATAAGATTTCCTATTTTTGACCGAACCTTTTCATATTCCAGAGAAGTAACTGCAAGTCTTACTCCGCAATTTATATCGTATCCAACACCACCGGGAGAGATAACACCTTCATCAAGATTTGTTGCTGCAACTCCGCCAATCGGGAATCCATATCCCCAATGAATATCAGGCATTGCAAGACTATATTTTTCGATTCCAGGAAGATGAGCAACATTCACAACCTGCTTAAGTGCTTCATCATCTTTAAGAGATTTTTCAATCATATCCTGAGAGATATAAATCCTGCCGGGCACACGCATACTACCTGTTTGCGGAATTTCCCAGAGATTATCTCTTATTCTATTTAGGGTAATATCGTTGATTATCATTTTCTCACCTTTAGTAAATGATATCTATAAAAGCCTTCTATGATCTCAGAACAATGATTAACGATTTTAGAATTATGATCTTCGAAGCCATTCTACAGATTCTTTTGAGCAGTTTCAACACTTTTTACAAAAATAGAAATTAGTTCATCATTTTCTTTTAGAGCTGCTTCAATTTTAATTTGAGTTTTATACAATCTTGCCTTGTAAATTATTTTCAGACAAACAAATTATTCTCTTAATTCCTTAAGCACAACTTTAATTTTGTGAATAAAATCTTTTCTTGATTCTGCACTTTGAGCCTCACCATAGTTTAATGCTGGTGATATTCCAGATCTTACTAATTGTCCGGATAAATGATTCCGGCTTTTGTATTAGGCATTTCATTTACAATTTCGATAACTAGTACTGCAAAATCAATCAGTCGTTCTTCCAATTTATGCTTATCCATATTTTTTCTTCATTTTCTTTTGTGAATTGAAACTTCTAAAATCAAAAATCGTTAATCCTTGTTCTTAAATCAAATAAGAAAAATTTTTATTGGTTAAAAAACTATATATCAAATACAATTCTTGTAAAGAACTTTCCATCTTCTTCTTTTATCTCCATCTGATGATAAGTAACAGATTTTATTTCTTCTTTCAGATCAATATCGTCAGTCAATTGGCTGCCTTTTATTTTACAATCCAATTCAAAATTATTTTTTTCATTTTTTAATACAATTTCATAAATACTTTTTGAAATCCATCTCTTTACTGTGAGTAGATAATTTATTTCATTAAGAAAGGAAACCAGTAACCCTTCCCTGCTAGAATCCTTTAAATCAATTTCCAATTCTTCCTCCCATTTCTTATCAACCGAATCCAGAACCGATTCATTAAAAGAAATTAAGGATTCCTGTATCAGTTCTTCAAAAGAATCAGCTGTTATTTCAACTGCTATATCAGCGGTGTGGTCAATGAATTTATGATGTGATGCCAATTTTCTTATTTTTTTATCCAAAAATAATTTAACGAATCATTTATTGAAAGAATATTCCGGAACGGACAGG
>DATHSU010000470.1:0-1729 GCA_035463895.1 Ignavibacteriaceae bacterium
TACTAATTTGTTCTTCCCAGAAAAAGGAGTGCCTAATAATAATGAAATGGCGAGAGGAATTTTAAAAACAAAATCGACAGAAAGCAGGGCATTAAACATTAAATGTAAAGTATATTCTTTTGTGTTTCTGGTAGTCAATGGCCAGATATAAAGCATAACAAAACCTGCTACAACTATCACCGAAAATAAAAGCATTAACCATAATACTTTTTTCTTATTCGCAGGGGAGACTATTCTTAATACGGTTTTAACTGCTCCGAAAGAAACAAGCGCATAAAACAAAAGAAAAGTAACTATTGATAATAATTGAAATGATCTCATTCACGACAAATTACATTGTTTTCTGATTATTTGCCCTCAAAAGTAACATTTTAGTTTGTCGATTAAAAATATTAAATATCAATGTGTTAGTTTGGTTATTTTTAGATTTAACGCTTTGAGAAATTAATATTACTTCGTTTAAGTGCAATTGCTTCTGAATAATCAATTTAAATAGAAGAGTGAATCAAAAACCTCTATAATTACAAAAGCAACCGCGCATTTTTTATTAATGTAATAACTCTTTGTATAAAAGTATTACAGCTGTACAAATACATAATATAAAAAATAATGAAAGTAACGATGTACATGTCATCTCCATCCATCCTGACAAAAATATTTTACAAAGTGGTACAGTATTTATGTAGAAAGAAATGTAAACTGAAATTGGCATTTAGACTTTTGAAACCAATCCATGACATATTGACAGAATCAACTTTAAGGGTCAACAACTAATTATCAAACCAAGCTTATTTACAAAACTACTAAACAAGAATAACAGCTAATATTAGTATTATAAACTTTATTATTCATAATATCAATAACTTAAAAGATTTAATTAAACCACTTAATAAATTATAAAGCAAAATACAGTTAAATATATTTCAAAAAGATATTGAACTTTAAAATAACTAATTATAAATCAATTTATTATTGTGATTATATAAAGCTTAATAGATGTCTTTTTTGACCTATTTTGGCTGATTATGATAAAAATTTAAAACGAACAAATATTTTGTAAATAAATTATATTACATTCGTACACTCATTTGAAACGCTGTACATGAAACTAACCTGCTATGTATGTTGCTTAAAATGATACGTTGAAAATAAATGAAGGATCGCATTAAGAAATATATGGATTACAAAAGTATCTCTGCTGGAGAACTTGCAAATCTATTAGAGGTACAACGTTCAAATATTTCACATATTCTCAATGGCAGAAATATGCCAGGTGCAGCTTTCATTGAAAAATTGCTGATTTGTTTTCCTGATTTAAATGCCAGATGGTTGTTAACAGGAAAAGGAGAAATGAAATCCGAGGTTCAAATGTTAAGTGAACCAGAGGTAATGCCTTCGAAAGAGATAGTAAAACCATTAACGAAAGAACAAAAAACAGATGTGACAGATAACAGTAAAAAAGAAAAACCAATAAGTAAAGTTGTTTTGCTTTTTGAAGATGGAACATTTATAGATTATAATAAAAAATGAGAATAGATGATTGATGACTTATAAACTCCACATTCTGTTATCATAAGGAGTTGTGATAAAACTAGGGTTGCTACTTGATGTAGCAGCCCTTTTTTTATGCAATATTTTAATTATAAACTGATTTATTGCCCATTTAAATATCTCTGAAATTAGAATGTCTATAAAATACACCTGACTACTGACGATGTTACAGATGTGA